>CAVLCG010000043.1:0-10998 GCA_963661445.1 bacterium
TGGAGTATTAATGGTGGACAATATATTCTTACATTGAGAGCAAAAGAAGAAAGCAATTTATGGGATGAAGATGTTAAAAAAAGAATATTAGCATTATGCTAATACCCCTTAAAAAAATTTACGCCCACACTTCCTTTGGCCCCAACCTCACGATTGATGCGTTGTGCTTTCCTAATACTTCGTCGATACCTACGCGTATATTGGACTTTCACCAACTAGATATATGCCATGCACGGCACACTATAAAAACTCAAAGATGAACTAAACATCTTTGAGTTATTTCTTTTTGGAGGGCCTAGTCGGATTTGAACCAACGATCAGGGAGTTGCAGTCCCACGCCTTAGCCACTTGGCTATAGACCCATTTATCACTTGCAAGTATTATTTTACACTAGCTAAAGAAGTTTGTCAATCGCCTTATTCATTTAAATTATATGCTAAAAATACATTTCTAGTCACTTATTAGACAAAATATAACAAATATATGATAAAATTAATCTACAATAGGAGGTGAAAAGAATGTGGTTATGGATTGTCTTGGCAGTTATTATTTTAATTATTATTATTTATGCATTTATCATATATAATAGCTTTATTAGTTTAGATAATAGTGTAAAAGAAGCTTTTTCTACAATGGATGTCTACTTAAAGAAAAGATGGGATTTAATTCCTAACTTAGTAGAAACCGTTAAAGGATATGCTAAATATGAAGAAGAAACCTTAACAAAAATAACAAAGTTAAGAAGTAATATCTATGATGAAATGACAAGTGAACAAAAAATTAGAAACAATGAAGAGTTATCTAATGATATTCCTAAAATTGTGGCTTTAAAAGAAGCTTATCCAGAATTAAAAGCTAATGAAAACTTTATGGATTTAAATAATAAGTTAACTAAAATTGAAGATGATATAGCTAATGCTAGAAAATACTATAATGGAACAGTTAGAATCTACAATAATAAGGTACAAATGTTTCCTAATAATATTTTTGCTAAATTATTTAATTTTAAGACAAAAAGAATGTTTGAAGCCTGCCTTGAAGAAAGGCAAGGTGTAATAATCAGTTTATGATGGAGGATTTTATGAAAAAAACAATTATTTTATTGTACATAGTTCCAATAGTATTCCTATTTATTTCTTTATATCTATATTATAAATTTAAGAATAATAAAAAAGGTACTAAAACAACAAGCTTTTATCCACCAAAAGAACTAAATAGTTTAGAAGTTGGTTTTGTATATAAAGGCAGTGCTAATGATAAGGATGTAGCATCACTACTTCTTTATCTTGCTAATAAGGGATATATTAAAATTATTAAAACTAAATATAGTTATGAATTAATTAGGACTAAGGACTATGACGGTGATAATATTAATGAGCAATTATTTATTGATAGATTATTTACTAAAAAAAGGAGGCCTAACTTTCCATTAAATGAAAATAAAAATGGAGTAATAACATCTGATGATTTATTTGATAATTTTTATATAGCAATGAGTAGAATATTATCAAATATAAATAGTAATAAAGATAAAATTTATGAAAAAGGAACTCTACTAGCAAAGTTATTTATTACTCTAATGGTTATTTTGACATATTGTATATGTATAATTACTATTTTTCCAGTATTATCAGATGAAAATGATATAGCCTTAGTTATGGCCTTAGCTTTTCCAATAATCTTTCTATACTCTTATATTAATAAGATTGATACTTGTAATAATTTATTTGCCAAACTCTGTTTTACATTAGCATTATTTGTCATACCTTGGTGTGGATTAGTTTTACCAGTATTAATAAATAATTTATTCTATTTACTAATTAATATTTATGGATTAGCTTGTATAGTTGGAATGATAATATGTGCCAAGCATATTTCTAAGAGAACAAAATATGGTGAGGATATGCTAGAAAAAATAGAAGGTCTAAAACAATTTATTAAATTAGGAGAAAAAAATAAAATACTTAATCTATTAGAAGAAAATCCTAATTATTTCTATGATATACTACCCTACGCTTATACTTTAAATGAATATGAAACTTGGATAGAGAAGTTTAAAGATATTAATCTATCGTTTCCTACTTGGTATAAAGGGACTGGTAATTTTAATTTAGTTGAATTTTCTAGTTTTATTAAATCTACTATGAAATCTGCCAATAGCAGTATGACATCAAGTATTGTTTGATGAAGATGAAGATGCCTATGAGAAAAACAAAATTTTTATCTATTATAATATTTATACTATTAATAACTATTTTTCCAATAAATACTTATGCTTTAAGTAAACAAACATCTTATGTTAGTGTTAACAATAAAGAGTATTTAGAAGCTGATAACTTAAATATCTCTGATATTTCTTTTAATAACTACTCTACTACATCAACCAAAGCTTTTGGACTTATTGGTCTAATAAAGAATGGTTCTAACAGTAATGTTAATTACTCGGCTACCGTGTATTATTATGATAAAAATTATTCATTAATTGTTAAAAGTAATAATCAAAGTATTGCTCCAGTTGCTAATAGTAGCTTTAATCTAATGTCTAATTTATCTATTTTGAATGGTCATAACGTTAGTGAAATAGCTTATTATCAGTTAGAGGTTAATACTGATGGTGTTGACTATAGTAGTGATATGTTAACACCTAGTAAGGTCAGTGATTACTCTTATTATGATTATGTTCTTGATAAATATGATGTTAGTATTAAAGTAAATGAAGATAATACTTTTGATGTTGTTGAAACAATTACGGCATATTTTAATAAACCAAAGCATGGAATATTTAGAACTATTCCACTAACTAATAAAATAACAAGACTAGATGGTAGTAAATCAACTAATAGAGCAAAAATAACAAACTTATCTGTTAATAGTAAGTATACTACATCAAGAGAAAGTGGAAACTATAAAATACAAATTGGTGATGCTAACAAAAACTTAACAGGTGAACAAAAATATGTAATTAAATATAAATATGATTTAGGTAAAGATAAAATTAATGACTATGATGAATTATATTACAATATTATTGGTAGTGAATGGGATACAGCTATTGGTAATATAACTTTTACTATTACAATGCCTAAAGATTTTGATAGTAGTAAACTTGGCTTTTCTTCTGGTAGTACTGGTTCTACTGATAATACTGATATAGAGTATAGTGTTAGTAATAATGTAATAACTGGTAAATATACTAGTATTTTAAGAAAGAACGAAGCTTTAACAGTAAGATGTGAATTACAAGATGGCTATTTTTCTAAAGCTAAAGATACTATAGAGCCAGTCTTATATATTGAGTTTATTATTCCATTACTATTTCTTTTAGTATCATTTTACTTATGGTGTAAATTTGGTAGGGATGATAAAGTTATCGAAACAGTTGAATTTTATCCACCTGAAGATTTTAACAGTTTAGAAGTTGGATTTTTATATAAAGGATATGCTGATAAAAAAGATGTAACTTCCCTACTCATTTATCTTGCTAATAAAGGATATATAAAGATAACGGAAACTGAAGAAAAAGTGTTATTCTTTAAGCATAAAGATTTTAAAATAACGAAACTCAAAGAATATGATGGAGACAATATCAATGAAGAATTATTTTTAAAAGGATTATTTTTAAAGAAAAGTTCAATTGTATCTTTATTTCTTGATAAATATGAAGTTACTAGTGAAGATACTTTAAATGAAGTAACATCAACTGATTTATATGATAGTTTTTATATTACTATGAATGATATACTATCTAATATAAATAATAAAGAAAATAAATATAAGATTTATGAAAAATCTGCTTCTAATAAAAAAATATTTATTATTTTGATGATGATTGCTACTTATTTGCTTATAACTATTCCACCAATTGTACTATTTGGACAAATTGAGTCCATCCCTTTTGCTACAATTTTTCCGGCAATTGGTTTTACAATTTTATTTGTATTTGTCTTTGGTAAAACAGGATCTGTTACTATCACAAATGGCTCAGTTGTTAAAACTGCCAGTAATCTTTTTACAAAGATATTCGGATTAATTTGGGGACTAGGATTTGGTGGTGGCCCATGGCTTGCTTTAGTTTTACCATTATTACTACAAGATACTAATTATTTAGTGGTATACATTATAGGTTTAATCTGTATTCTAGGGATATTCTTATGTTTAAAATACCTACCTAAAAGAACTAAATATGGTAATGAAATATTAGGGAAAATAGGTGGATTTAAAAAATTCTTAGAAACTGTGGAAAAAGATAAATTAGAAGCATTAGTAGAGAAAAATCCAACTTATTTCTATGATATATTACCATATACTTATGTGCTTGGTATTTCTGATAAATGGATTAAAAAGTTTGAATCAATTTCTATTGTTGCTCCTACTTGGTATGCTGGAAATAGTGATTTTGATTTAAATTCTTTCTCCTCATTTATTAATGACACTATGTCCTCAGCAGAAAGTTCCATGTCATCTAGTCCTAGCTCATCTAGTGATGGTTCCAGTGTTGGTTCTTCTGGAGGAGGATCATCAGGTGGAGGTTCCGGTGGTGGTGGTGGTGGCTCTTGGTAGTCACTTCATAATATACTTGTAAAGATTAATAATCATTTAAATTTAAAAGACAATCAGATATTTAATATCTAAAATTGTCTTTTATTTTTGTATTAGATAAAATTAAAACTTACAAACGATTAAGTCTGTAAGTTGATTTTTTAATGGAGCGAATAAACAACAGGTTACGAACTGAGTTCTCTTTCTAAAAATATTATATATAAAATTTTCACGAATTTCAATGAGAGTATATAAAGTTTTCAAATTAAATGATATAATTAGTTTGAAATTACAAATAATTTATTTTAAGGATGTGGTTATATATGTTAGATATAAATTTTAATCAAATCATTGAAATGATTGAAAAACGAAAAAATAATGCATACAAAAAAGTAAATGAAGAAATGATTTTATTGTATTTAGAAGTTGGTAAATTCCTGTACGAACTAAAAGAGAATAGTAATTATGGTGATAAAATAACAACAAAAGCCTCAGATTTTATGAAAAATAATTATCCAACTATAAAAGGATTTACTAAAAGAAATATAGAACGTATGATTCAGTTTTATAGTACTTATAAAGAAGATGAAATTGCGACACCACTGGTGACGCAATTGTCATGGACAAACAATTTACTGATTTTGAGTGGAGCTAAAAGCAAAGAAGAAAGGCATTTTTATTTAAAATTATCTATTAAAAATAATTATTCAAAAAGAGAATTAGATAGACAAATATCATCAGCATATTATGAAAGATATATGCTTTCGGATGGAAAACAATTGCCTACAATAAATAAAACTATAGATGAAGAGGATTATCCAAACACTAAAATTTTAGATACTTATAGTTTAGAATTTTTAGATTTACCAAATGAATTTTCCGAAAAAGATTTGAAAAATGCAATTATCAAGAACTTAAAAGATTTTATATTAGAAGTTGGTAAAGACTTCACTTTTATCGGAGATGAATATAGAGTTCAAGTTGGAAATCATGACTTCTTTATCGACTTACTATTCTATAACAGAGAATTATCTTGTTTAGTAGCATTTGAATTAAAATTAGGAGAATTTAAAGCAGAATATTTAGGAAAAATGAATTTATATTTAGAAGCACTAGATAGAGATGTGAAAAAAGAACAAGAGAATCCAAGTGTTGGTGTTATACTTTGTAGTTCTAAAGATAAAGATGTTGTTGAATATTCAATTAGTAAAAATATGTCTCAAACTATGATTTCTGAATATAAGTTAAAATTAATTGATAAAAAATTATTAGAAACAAAACTTAAAGAAATGAAAAGTTTGATAGATAATGATGATAAATAGTAATTTTAGGAGCGGTTATATTGAAAAAGAAAAAAATATTATTAATTTTAGTTATTATTGGAATAATAGTCATATTGTCGGTAGGATATGGTGCGTTTAAAAAGTCAAACAATTCTAATAAGGAAATTCAAAATAAAGAACTAGTAAAAGATAATAATTCATCAATAGAAATTGATAGTACAAAGGATGAGAAAGATAAATTAAACGATAATAGTTCTTCTGAAACCAGTACAAATGATAATAATACCTCCTCTAATAGTGAGAAAAAGGAAGAAATAGTAAATAAAGATATTTCTTCAAAGTACGAGTTAAAAAACTTAGGAAATTTACAATATTATTTATATACACCAAGTAATCCTACAAATAATATGCCTTTAATTATGTATCTTCATGGAGGAACAAATAAAAAGTTAGATGCACAAGCGTTGTTAACTACTGATGGCTTTCCTAAATATTTATATGATGGTTACTATGGTAATTTAAGAGCTTATGTTGTTATTCCGAAGCTTGCGAATAATTATACTGGTTGGGTTGATGTATCTAATGAATTACAAAATTTAATTAAAACAATGAATAATAATTATCAAATTGATTTAAATAAAGTATCATTAACAGGTCATTCAATGGGTGGAACAGGAACTTATCAAGTTCAAATAAAACTACCTAATACATTCGCTTGTATTGCTCCTATGAGTGGAAGTATAAGAAATAATGAAGAAAATCTAAATGCTCTAAGCAAAACAAAAATATGGGCATTTGTTGGAACAAATGACACGATTGTTGATCCAGCTTCAACTAGAACGATAATTGAAACATTAAAAAATAAGGGAGCAGATGTTAGATTAACAGAATTTGATGGAGCAACTCATTTTAATGTGCCATCGTTAGGATATAAAAATAGTGAATTTATAAATTGGTTAGTAAATTGTAGCAAGTAATTTCTAAATTACAATTTACAATTAAAATTATTTGCAAATTAATATTTTATTTCCATTAAAGGGGATGGGAGTTCCCATAGTAGAATTTGTGCGGGAGTACAAATTCATTGCTTGCTAGACACAAGTTTTACTCCCAAATTTAAAAATATATAAAAACATATTCATTCAAAACAATTTCTTCTGCTGTATTTTTATAGTTGTTCATCAAGTTTGTCCATTCTAATGGATTAAATTCTTTACTTTTTTCAGACAGTCTTTCATCATTTTTAATATAATTTTCCATTAGTTCTTTATAATAATTCTCACACGAATCACTGACTAAAAGAAGATGATGAGTTAATTTATTTGTCATCAATAATGTTTCATAAAGTGCTTGCTTGTTTTGGGCAATAAAGTGTAATCTTAATATTCCATATCTCCCAAGCCTTCCATAATTTTCATCTTCTTCCAAATATAAATCAGGTAGTAAATAATCTCCTTTTCTTGTATAAGTAACCTTCATTTTATCATTCCTTTCCTTTTTAAATAGTGTTAACTAATTCATTTTTAGGTACTAATATTAAAACATCTTTAATAGTATTTCCCTCAATATATGGACAACTAACAATGCCGTCTATATATAAATGTTCTTGTGATTTAGTAATAAATTCTTCTAAAAATTTATTAGAATATTCTCTGTTTTTCATTTTCATAATTGATAAAATATCATAATTTGATTCCATATTTTTTAATTCAACTTCGTCAATTTCTTTATGAAATTTTATTCCAATATTATTATCATTAATAATAGCATTAAGATATTTTAAATATTCTTTGCTGCTTTTAGTTATAAATTCATCTGTAAATTTTATATCTTTAATTTCAATGTTGTAGTTTTTATCTCTTTTAATTTCTATCATAGATATAAGTCTATGAATCATATCTCTTTTAGCTTCTCTTGATAATAAATCATAAAGAAAAGCAAATCCAATACTTTTAACATTAGTAAAAAATAAAGTATCATTTTCTTCGGTACAATCTAATTTTTTAACAAGTTCTACTGTATATTCTTCAAAATTATTATCTGGATCAAGTCTTACTTTCTTTTGATTTAGTTTATCAATTTCTTTTTTGATAACATTATTTTTATGATTAATTGTTTCTACATCTAAATTAGAACTTAAATATAAATCTACTAATCTTTTTTCCTGTAATTTTAATTTTTCAATTGCTTTTTCAATGTCTTTTACATCATCACTTTTAGTAGAATTACAAGTTATAATTTCATTATCCATAGAAAGCATAAATATTGTTAGTTCTTCTAATACTTGTTTTAATTTTGCTTCTATTTTTTCAGTGTTATAATGAAGTCCAAATCCACTACAATTGTGATTTTTACATCTTAAATGGTAATAAACTTTTTGTTTTCCGTTAGGATATTTAAAAGATTCTGATGATGACATTATCTCTTTGGTCGTCAGTAGATACTCTTACATAAATACCACATCTCATAGTTTTCCTCCTTTCATTAAATTTCGAGAAATATTAAAATACCTCTCATATGTTTCCTCACTAAAACGCAAAATAACAAACACTAAATTGAAAATTTTTAATATTTCTTATTAATTTTCTCAATTAGAGTGAGTTTTACGATGATAAATTTAATATATTTCTCTATATGTTTCCTCACAAATAAGCTAAATGTATAGTCTAAAATTAAAACTTTTTTAAAATCTTGGCTATTTCTTTAATATTGTACTTTTGATTATATGCTTTAATATAAAATGGCTTATTCGATATTTCATTAACTTTGTATTCTAGTATTGTAAGAGTAGTAGGATATGTAATTTGGTATTCAGTAGGTATTATTACTTGTAGATTGGTGTGTATGATAGTTTTAATTTGTCCTAATTTAACCTTATATTTAAAGTCTTTTAAGAGATTGGTTAAATCTTTATTAGGTTTTAGATCTTCAATTACTTTAAATTCAAGCATGAAAAAAGTCCTCCTTTCTAGAAAGAGAACTTTTAAAGTTTGTTTTATATAAAATAAAAACTCACGAACTTTTAAGTCCGTAAGTTGATTTCAAATGGAGCAGATGAGGGAAATCGAATCCCCGTCACAACCTTGGCAAGGTCATATTCTAACCACTAAACTACATCTGCAAATAAGTACATACTTAATATAGCATAAGAAAAAGAACTAAGTCAATCTTTTTTCATAAATTGAAGAGATCTTTTAGTTCCTTTTTTATATTATTATCATTTATCTTATCACATATTTCTTTTATTTTTTCTTGTTTAGTAGATAACCGTAATACTTTATCATAATGTTCTAGTTTTTCTTTGGCTTCCCTTAGTTGATTATGAACTGCATTTCTAGTTATCTCATAATTTTCTGCTATTTCTGATAGTGATAAATTATTAAAGTAATAGTCTTTAAAATAATCTTGTTGTTTACTAGTTAATAATTCACCATATAGATCAAATAACATTGTATAATATAACATCTCTTCCATATTATACTCCAAAGAAAGTTATTAATATAATAATAGCCCCTACTCCTAGATAAACATAGGTAGCATATAGTCTTTTATAAATTAATTGATTATTAACACCCATATCTATAATAGTTATACCAAGAAGTAATTTAAAATAGAAAAATAAATCTTTATAAATAAGTGATAATATACCAAATATCAGTAATAATATAGTAAGAATAAACTGTATAGTAAGGAATGACTTTGTATTATCTTTTTTCTTTTTCATTACTTTAGGATTTATCTTTGTAATACTCTTTTTCATTTTTCCTCCATGAAATCTTTAAATAATCCATAAATATACTGTTCAATATCAAACTCTTGTAAGTCTTCTGCTCGCTCACCAAAACCGATAAACTTAACAGGAACACCTACTTCTTCTTTAATAGCTAATACGATTCCTCCTTTAGCAGTTCCATCCATTTTAGTAAGAACAATACCGGTGATGTTAGTTATTTCTTTAAAAGATATTGCTTGTTTAATACCATTTTGACCAGTAGAAGCATCAAGAACTAATAGTGTTTCTGTTGGTGAGTTTGGTATCAGTTTATTAATAACTCTATTCATTTTTTCTAATTCTTTCATTAAATTAGCTTTATTTTGTAAACGTCCTGCTGTATCAATAAAGACATAATCATAGTTTTCCTTTAAAGCTAGTTCACAGCCTTCATAAATAACACTAGAAGGATCAGTTGCCCCTTCTCTACCATAGAAGTATGCTCCGGTTCTTTCACTCCACTCTTTTAATTGTTGATAAGCTCCTGCTCTAAAAGTATCTCCTGCTACTAATAATACTTTCTTACCATCTTTTACAAATCTATTAGCAAGTTTAGCAATAGTAGTAGTCTTTCCTACACCATTAACACCAACAAATAAATAGACAGTAGGTCCTTCTTCTCTAGTTTCTAACTTAGTAGTTAATACTTCTCCATCAACATAAATGATAAATAATTCATCTACTATCATTTCTTTTAATTCTTCTGGATCAGTAATCTTATCATGATTAACTCTTTCTTTAAGTCTATCTACAAACTTCATAACAGTATTAACACCAATATCAGCCATTATTAATATTTCTTCTAGTTCATTAAAATATTCTTCATTAATCTTTGTATATCTATGTGTTAAATCAGAAAGAAGTGATGTTACTTGTTTTCTACTCTTACTTAATCCCTTATCATATACTTCTTTTTTCTCTTCTACTGCCTTTTCATTCTTTACTTCTTCCTTTTTAAATTTTTGTTTTATCTTGTCAAAAAATCCCATGTTATCAACTCCATACCATATTCTATCATAAAAAAAAGAAGATTACACCTCATTTTAGTAATTTCCCATTAAAACAGTAGCAAAAACATTACTTTTTTCTAAATTATCTAAGGGTAGAAAGGTTTTTACTCTATTTTTTTCATCTACTAATGTACAATAAGTAGTTCCTTCAAGTAAGAATCTATAGTCTATATCAAAATAATCTGCCAAAGTTTTGATATTAGTTAGGTTATTACTCTTATTATGAGTTAAATCTAATAAAGTGGTATAGGGAAAACAAGCATCTTTAGCAAGTTGATAATAACTCTTAATTTTTCTTCTTTTCATTAAATATTCTAATACTTCTATATTCATGTTTCTATAACTATAGGTAAGGCTTTGGTTCTGTATTCCTCCACCTTTTCCCCAGTTCTAC
>CAVLCG010000044.1:0-10845 GCA_963661445.1 bacterium
GTTTTATATAATCATTTATTTTATCATATTTAATATCTTCAAAATTAATATAAATGATATGATCACCTTTAATACCGTTTTCCTTTAATTCGTCTATTATTTGTTTTAATAATACTGACTTACCAGAGCGTCTAATTCCTGTTATAATTTTAATTAAATCTTTATCATAAAAGTCTCTTATTTGTGATAAATACTTTTCTCTTTTTATCATAGTTCTCACCTCAATAATATTATATATACATCGTTCATCATTGTCAATATATTTTCTTACAGGAAAATATATATAAAAAACATTGGTTATATTTTCCTAAGTTTCATAAAGTAAAAGAATCCATGAGTCATCATGGAAATCTTTTAATTTTCTTTCATTTCTAAATTTTTATAATTATTATATCTCTCTTTAGCATTATCTAAATTTTCATCGAGTAATTCTTTAGCATTACTATTTAATTTATCAAGTGATTTATATCTATCTTCACCTAGTAAAAACTCTTTATAATTACTAAAATCTGCTTTAGAATCCATCTTGAAAACACCAGTTTCTGGATTATAATGGAAGATTGGAAAATAACCTGATTCTGTAGCATTTTTCTCTTCCATAATACTATTTTTCATTCCCTTTAGAATACCTTGAGCGATACAAGGAGAATAAGCAATAATTAAACTTGGTCCATTATACTGTTCTGCTTCATTTAAAACTTTAATAGTCGTTTGTGGACTTGCACCTAAAGAGATACAAGCGACATAAACATTAGGATAAGTTAAAGCGATTCTTGCTAAATCTTTCTTAGCAGTCTTTTTGCCATTGGAAGCAAATTTACAAACAGCACCTACTCTACTTGATTTACTAGCTTGTCCACCAGTATTAGAGTATACCTCGGTATCTAGTACTAAAATATTAATATTTTCACCACTGGCTAAGATATGATCAATTCCATTATAACCAATATCATAAGCCCAACCATCTCCTCCTACAGCCCATAAAGAGATTGGTGTAATATATTTCTTTAAGGATTTTAATGGTTTAATTTTAGTATGAGGGATAACTTCTAAAAGCTTCTTAGCTGTTTCCATATTAATATCATCTAAATAAGCCTGATAAATTTCCTTCTCTTCATCGTCTACTTTAGATAAACTCTCACTTATTATTTGTTTCAACTGATTCTTTTTAACCTCATCTGCTATTTTAATACCCATACCAAACTCTGCATTATCTTCAAATAAAGAATTAGCCCAAGGGATACTGTAAGGAGTAGATGGTGAACTTGCTCCATAAATAGATGAACAACCAGTTGCATTAGCAATTACTAATCTATCACCAAATAATTGAGTGATTAATTTAAGATATGGTGTTTCCCCACAGCCAGCACAAGCTCCACTAAATTCAAACTTAGGATGTTTAAACTGAGTTCCTTTAATAGTGGTTAATGGTAATGGTGTCTTTTCAGTTATTTCCGTAAATAAATATTCATTAGCTTCTAATTCTTCTTTAACAAGTCTTTTCTTAGCAATCATTTCCAAGGCTTTTACTTTCTTTTTACCAGGACAGATATTAGCACATAAACCACAACCAGTACAATCTTTATAACTAACACCTATTGTATAGTAATAACTTTCTCCTAAACTAGTTTTAACTAACTGGTTCTTTACTGTCTCAGGAGCTTTTTCTTTTTCTTCCTCTGTTAATAAGAATGGTCTAATAACAGCATGAGGACATACTAATGAACATAAATTACAGTTAATACAATTATCTTTATTATAACTTGGAACAGTTTCACTGATATCTCTTTTTTCAAGTTTTGATAAACCAGCTTCCATCGTACCATCTATCCTATTAAGAAAAGCACTAACTGGTAAGTCATTACCTTTTCGCTTATCAATTATCTTAAAGAAACTATCAGCTATATCATCTACCCTAGCATACTCTTCACCACTGATACTTTCAATAAATAGACAAGAGTTAGCCCCTTCTTCTATCGCTTTAATATTCTTATCCGCTAAGTTATTACCTTTATTTTTAAATCTTTCAATAAGTTTCTCTTTCATTTTACTACTAGCATAATTATAATCAATTACATGTCCATACTTGAACATTAAGTTTTCCATAATAGAACTAATCTTATTACCAAGTCCAAGATTACCACTTATCTTATTGGCATCTACTATATATAGTTTTATATTATTACTCTTTAAATAATTAACCATTTCTTTGGTAAATAAGGTATTAAGTTCATCTTTACTTTTACTAGTATTAAGTATAAAAGTACCATTCTTTTCAATTGATGACATTACATCAAATTTCTTAAGATAAGCATCTTCGGTACATACTACTACTTTAGCCTTATCAACATAGTAAGTTGATCTAATCTCATTCTTACTAAATCTTAAATGACTTATTGTTACTCCTCCACTTTTCTTAGAGTCATATTGGAAGTATCCTTGAACATAAGCATCAGTTGCATCTCCTGTTATTTTCATAAAGTCTTTACAAGCAGATACCATTCCATCACTACCATAACCAAAGACTTTAAAAGATGTCTGATTAGGAATAACTAGGTTAAAGTTTTTGTCATAGGAAATACTTAAGTTTGTAACATCATCTTCGATACCAATAGTAAAATTATGTCTTAAACTATCCATATTATCATAAATAGCTTTTATCATACTAGGTGTTGTATTCTTACTAGATAATCCATATCTACCCCCTACAACACTTATTTTTTTATTAACATCTTTTATAATACTAGCTACATCTAGATATAATGGTTCACCACTACTACCTGGTTCTTTAGTACGGTCAAGTACAGCAATTTTCTCAACGGTCTTAGGAATACTCTTTAAGAAATATTTACTAGAGAATGGTCTATATAAATGTACTTCAACAAAACCAACTTTTTCTCCTTTACTTATTAAATAATCAACTGTCTCTTTAATAGTTTCAGAAACACTTCCCATCGCTACAATTACTTTAGTAGCATTTACAGCACCATAGTAATTAAAGGGTGCATAATTTTTACCGGTTATTTTATTAATCTCTTGCATATAATCATTTACTATATCAGGTAGTTCATTATAGTATTTATTTCTAACCTCAGTCGCTTGAAAGTAGATATCATCATTTTCACTAGTTCCTCTAGTTACTGGATGCGTTGGATGAAGTGATCTCTCACGAAACTCTGCTAAAGCTTTTTTATCTACTAATCTTTTAACTTTATCAGTATCAATTACTTCTACTTTCTGTAGTTCATGACTAGTTCTAAAACCATCAAAGAAATTTAGAAAAGGAATTCTTCCTTTAATAGCAGCTAAATGACTAACAGCGGTAAGATCCATTACTTGTTGAGGTGAACTTGAAGCCAGAAAAGCAAATCCTGTACTTCTAGCAGCATATATATCTTGATGATCACCAAAAATAGACAAAGCATGAGTAGCAAGACTTCTAGCTGCTACATGAATAACACAAGGTAACATCTCTCCTGCTATTTTATACATATTAGGTATCATTAATAATAAGCCTTGACTAGCTGTAAAAGTAGTAGTTAGACAACCAGCTTGTAAAGACCCATGAACCATACCAGCAGCTCCTGCTTCACTTTCCATCTCTACTACTTTAACCGGTTGATTAAAGTAGTTTTTCTTTCCTTCATTTGCCCATTTATCAACAACTTCTGCCATAGGAGAGGCAGGAGTTATCGGATAAATTCCTGCCACTTCTGTAAAATTATAAGCTACATAACTACAAGCTTCATTACCATCCATAATTTTTTTCATCGTTATCAACTCTTTTCTATATTTATATTATATAATTTTATTTATTCTTTTACTAGTAAAAAAGATAGAAGTAAAAGCAATCTATCTTTTATATAAATGTTAATATTATTAATTCCCTGATAACACAAACGGATCAGACTTAGTACCTGTTCCAGATACTATCTTTACTGTAGATTTTAGATTCATAGTTGGACGCAAGCTTTTAGTATTTGTTTCACTAGAGTAATCACTTTGACCTGTATAAGCTGATACTATACGTATATAACTTTTTGTTGTTGTCAATAGCCAGTAATCAGCGTTATTATCTCTCTTATCAAATTGCCCTGCCATTAATTCACCTGATCTCAATAATCCTACTTTTACAGTAGCTATAGATGTTATTAAATTACTACCTGTTACATCTTGATATTTTGCTAGTTTATAATTAACTCCATTTCCAACATCTCCTAAATACCACGTTGTATTATCTTCTATCATATTTACTTGATCACTAGTTAAATAAGTTCCACTTGTCAAATAATCACCATTTAAGAATGCCCCTATTGTATTATCTTTTGAGAATGTTGTATCATTTCCAAAAACTATTTTTTTATAACTTCCACTATCTTTTAGAGGTATAGCACTTGTTATTTTCGTACCTGTTCCATTTTCATGACTTACTATTCGATATAGATTGTTTTCTCCTGTTCCAAAGCTTATATACTCACCACTATATCTTGTTGATAGCAATGCCCCTGCTGGACTATCATTATCTCCTTGAAGTCTATACGGATTATCAACAGTGCCATCACCATCTATAATTTCCACTGTAGATTTTAGATTTATAGATGGTCGAATACCAATAAGATACTTTATGTCAGTACTATAAAGTGCCCCAAAAGAAACATAATAACCCATATAATCGGAATATGGTGTCAATATTCGCCAATTCAAGTCATTATTTAAATAACCAGTCGAGGCTGTAGCATTTTTATAACTCATTGTATATTCATAAGCATTTAGTAAGCCTACTGTATCGGTTACCATAGTAGTTTTCTCTGGTTTTTCTGTTGTTTCTGTTATTTCTGTTGCATTCCAAACACTATCTGTTTTAATAAACTTTTCTGGTTCTCTTAAGTTACCTAAGAAACCATCCACAGTAGTATCATTTAACCATTGTTCCATATAACTGCCTTGGAAGACAGTATTATTTTCTTCATTATATGGTATGGTCGATATATCCCATTGTGTTACTAATTTTACAGAGTTATCAGATGGATCTATTGATACTGCTCTCCAGAGTTTTCCACTATACCAAATATAGTTGTTAGGATCAGTTCCAGTAATAAATGTTTGTTCTGAGTCTGTTGTATCTATAGTACCATTATCTCCTACTCCTGCTAGAAGAGTTTTACTTACTGTTTGACTAAATTGATCAAAAGCATTTGTTCCACTAGGTAGTGCTAAATCAGAATTAACTAATCCCATAGAAGAACCTATTGTAATAGTCTTACCACTTGCTCCTGCTATTTTAATTTTATAAGTTAGACTCTTTCCTTTTTCAACTTCAATTCCTGTTACAGATGGAATTGTTGAAGAGTCAGATGTATATCCTATAGATATAGAGGAATCTGATAAAGTATAATAATATAATGAATTTTTAACCGTTCTATCACTAGTATTTGTTACTGTAATAGTAAGTGTATCACTATTTGTAGATGGGGTATATTCTAATACTCCTGAACCATTAATAGTAGCAGTGTTAGATCCTATTGCTAGAGTTCCTGTTAAATTTCCAGTTACAACACTATACTTTTGTACTCCCTGCACAGTAAACCAAGCATAAGAGAAATACCCAATCATCATTAAAGCACTTACTCCAAATAGAATAAACATATAAGTAGTAGAAATATTAGTTTTGAATAACTTTTTTATTAAATTTTTCATCATCTCATTCCTTTCATACCTTATAAAAATATAATAACACAAGAAAAGAGAAAATTAAACAACTTTCTCTTATTTAACAACAATGTTTACTAATTTTTTAGGTACTGTTATCACTTTTATTATTTCTTTATCTTTAGTAAATTCTTTAACATTATCAATAGTAAATGCTTTACTTTCCATATCTTCTTTAGATATAGAACTATCTACTTCCATCTTTCCTCTTACTTTACCATTTACTTGAACAACAATAACTATCGTATCATCTTTTAGTTTAGCCTCATCATAGCATGGCCAAGACTCATAAGCGATAGTAGTATTGTGTCCTAACTTCTCCCATAATTCTTCTGTTATATGAGGAGCTACAGGATTTAGCAATTTAATAAATCCTTTAGCATACTCTAGTGGGAATATATCTTCTTTATAAACAGCATTGATAAATATCATCATCTGACTAATAGCAGTATTAAAGTTTAAACTTTCAAAGTCTTCAGTCACTTTCTTAACTGTTTGATGATAAACTTTTTCTAGATTTTTATTTTCTTTATCTACTAGTTTATCACTTTCATATAGACGATATACTCTATCTAAGAACTTTTGAGCTCCTTCTACTCCATTATTATTCCATGGCTTAGAAGCTTCAAGTGGTCCCATAAACATCTCATATAAACGTAGAGTATCTGCTCCATAGTTTTTAACTATATCAAGTGGATCAATTGCATACTCTGGATATCTTTTACCCATCTTTATACCATTACTACCTAAAAGCATACCTTGATGTACTAACTTTTTAAATGGTTCTTCTACAGGTGATATTCCTTTATCATATAGATAATGATTCCAAATACGAGAGTATAGTAAGTGTCCTACGGCATGTTCTGGTCCACCAATATATAAATCTACTGGCATCCAGTGTTTCAATAATTCTTTATCTGCTAATTCTTTATCATTATGTGGATCGATATATCTTAAATAGTACCAACTAGAACCAGCTGATCCTGGCATAGTAGATGTTTCTCTTACGCCAGTTAATCCATTATGATTATATTTTTTCCATTCAGTAGCATTCTCAAGTGGTGCTTTACCATTCTTTCCTTTATAGTCTTCTAACTCTGGTAAGATTAATGGTAATTCATCATCATCTAAGATATGAATCTCATCATTTTCTAAATAAACAACTGGAACTGGTTCTCCCCAATATCTTTGTCTTGCAAATATCCATTCACGAAGACGATAATTAATCTTTTTACTACCACAATTATTTTCTTCTAGATAGTTAATTACTTTATTAATAGCATCTTCTTTATTTAATCCATCTAAGAAGGAAGAATTAATATGGATTCCATCATTTATCATTGCACTAGGTTCAAGTAATGACTTTAAAGCAATAGAATATAAACTGTCAGGTTGTTCTAAGATTTCTTCTTTACTATAATATAAGTTGCTAGCTATATCTTGTCTTTTTTCAAGTAGATATGGAGTAATATCCATAACAATATTTTTATTTTTATCTACTGTATGATAACTAATAGTAAAGCCTTTAGTTATTACTCCTTCTCTTGATTTAGTAGTATCATCTTCTATTACAAAAGCATACTTATCAGTTTCCTTATCATGGAATACTAATAATGAACCACTTTTCTTAATCTCATTATCAAGCTTTTCCCCTACTACTTCTTCTAATACTTGAATAATAGGTATATTAAACTTCTTAGCAAATTCATAATCTCTTTGATCATGTGCAGGTACAGCCATAATAGCTCCTGTTCCATAACTTGCTAAAACATAGTCTGATATATAGATTGGTATTTCTTTATTGTTTATTGGGTTAATTGCATATCTACCAATAAAGACACCCGTTTTTTCTTTATTAAGTTCTGTTCGTTCCAAATCACTCTTGGTTGCACAAACTTTCTTATATTCTTTTACTTCTTCTAATTTATCTGGAGTAGTTATTATATCTACTAATTCATGTTCTGGTGACATTACACAGTAAGTAGCTCCAAACAAAGTATCCGCTCTTGTAGTAAAGACAGTAAAATCTTTATCTGTATCTTTAATTTTAAACTTAACATGAGCTCCTACTGATTTACCAATCCAGTTTCTTTGCATTTCTTTAGTTGACTCTGGCCAATCTATTTTATCAAGTCCTGCTAATAGCTTTTCAGCAAAAGCAGTTTGATCTATTACCCATTGTTTCATATTACGTCTAACAACAGGAAAGCCTCCACGTTCACTCTTACCATCAATTACTTCATCGTTAGATAAAACAGTTCCTAACTCTTCACACCAGTTAACAGGCATATCAATTCTTTTAGCATAACCATCTAAATATAATTGTTTAAAGATCCACTGAGTCCACTTATAAAAGTCCGGATCACTCGTCTTAATCATTTTAGACCAATCATAATCAAACCCTAACATATATAATTGTCTTGTAAATGTATTAATATTTTTCTCTGTAAAGCCATTAGGATTATTACCAGTCTTAACCGCATACTGTTCAGCTGGTAGACCAAAGGAATCATATCCTATGGGATGAAGAACATTATACCCTTGCATTCTCTTCATTCTAGATACTATATCTGTAGCCGTATATCCTTCAACATGACCAGCATGAAGTCCAACACCTGATGGATATGGAAACATATCTAAAACATAATACTTTGGTTTAGAAAAATTCCATACATCAGTTTTAAATGTATTATTATCCTTCCAGTACTTATTCCATTTTTCTTCTATTTTACTAAAATTATACATAATCTACCTCTTTTCCTATGAGTTTCAAATAACAAGCTTAGTATAACATTTTCTAATCTAATTGTAAATTTATTCAAAAGAAAAAAGTGACTAAGTCGTAACTGTTCAGACTATAGTACGCAAAAATGAAGAGTAATTATAGAAAGGTTCTTCCGATAGTTTGTCTAAACACTATCGGAAGAACCCTTAATTATCTATCTCTTTGACTGAACTGTAACGAATTTTGTCATCTCTTAATTTTTCTAAATATTATTTTTTCTTCTTTTCTTTGCAATTAGAATATATCCCATAACCATTGCCATACCAACTATTGATGCTCCTAGCATAACAAATTGTATTGCTATATTATCGCTTGTATTTGGATTTTCTATTTCATCAGAATCTCTTCTAACGGTAAAATTAGTTGTTGCAACACCACCATCATTAAATTGTACTTTTAAGGTATGATTACCGCTTGAAAGCATATCTAAATATTCCTTGTTTAAAATAATTAAAGTATCATCATCTTCATAACTATAATATTTTGGATCAACAATCTTACCATCAACATATACTTTACCACCATTTACAAAAGCATTGTAATCAGCGTTTATTTTAAATCTCAATTCATTGTTTTGATTAACAATATAACTTTGATTAGCTCCAGAAGTAAATTCATAAGCTGGCTCTGCTTCAACTTCTATTTTTACATTATCCATTACGTCATTTAAAGTTAAAACATTGTTTACCAATTTGCTAACCATCTCTACTCCATTTACTTTTACAGATGTAACTTTATATCCTTTTTTAGGAGTTATTGTATATTTTTTAGTACCATGGTGTAAAATGCTTTCTCCGTCCTGAGAAGTAATTGTAGCATTACTACCTGATTGCATTACAACTCTATGTTCGCTATCATATTTTAACTCATAAAGATTCATTCCATCAGCTGTTATTAAAACACTTCTATTAGCAGGATAATATGTTCCTGTTCCATCCTTCTTAGTATTCCATTCATAAACATAATTTGCTTCAGTATGAACATCTAAAGTTTTTACAGAGCCTCCAATTAAAACATCTTTAACGGTTGGCACATCACTTCCATAACTATAAAAGTTTACCTTCCCTTTTGTAGCTTCTTGCATACCAAAACGTGCTTTGTATGTTTTAGATTCACCGGCATTTAAAGTATTACTCCATGAATACGCAAGTCCAGTATCTACATTATCATCAATTGTATATGACAAGACAGTACTATCATTAAAAATATTTTCTTCTCCACTACTATAATATCCAATCCATGATGTTGAAGCAGAAGGTTGAAAATCAATTTTTAACTGCGTTCCAAAACTACTTGCATCAGAATCATTATCTTGAGTAATTAATAGCTTAGAATGTCCATCTTTATATATTGCTGCATAATCATTATCAGCTAATTCAGTATCTGTATGCGTACCTAACTTAACTGTTTTGGCTTCACCTGTAGTATTAGTTAATTTGTAGGTAACAATAACTTCTTTAGAGTTACTGCCCTGTGCTAAACTTATATTTACTTTTACACCATCAATAGTAGTATCTGCACTATCTACTCTTTCTTTTTCATTATTTCCTACTTTAATGTATGTATAATATTCATCATCATAAGATGTATTAATTATAGTTCCAGAATTTATAGAACCTGTTACATTAAATAGCCCTCCATTTAAAGTAGATGTTAAACTATCTATTGAAACAGCATAAACTTTGTTTCCAAATAATGTAATTCCAACAATCATAAATATTGCTATTATCTTTTTTATCTTTTTCTTCATTTTACACTCCTTCTATAATACTTCTTAAGTATATCATAAATTCATCAAAATGAAACATTTTCTACCTCGATTTTAAAAAAATCGAATTTAAAATTACTCAATTGTAGTGTATAATTTCTAGAAAGTTATGGCATCTTTTGAATATTCAAAAAATGGTATAACCTGAGTTTTGCAGCAAAATATTTTCAAATAATGATTAAGACCTTTTTCTATAAGGGTTTTATATGTCAAGTTAGACATAATTCTTTGTAAAAATTAAATTAAATCTTTTACTATCTTTATTGCTTATTTCTTCTCTAACAATTCTATGCTCAACAATTTTTCCATATTTATTTTCAACATCTTCAAGATTATAATAAATATACTTTCTTCCATATATATATTTTTTTCAGATAGTCTTGTTTATTCTTATAATTTTGTAATGCTATTTTTAAAGTTTGACTTATATGAACTTTTCTTGTTCCAGTTTGAGTCTTGGTAGTTCCTATAAACCATCTCCCTTTATCATCCTTAGGTTTATCATATATATTATGTTCTATATTTATTAGCAATGTCATTAACTTAAGAAAAATTTTTAAACTAGAATTTTAAACAGTATACT
>CAVLCG010000045.1:0-10844 GCA_963661445.1 bacterium
TCATGTGTCTTTTTTGTGATACTTTGATGACTTTTCGTTAGAAATTTGGTACAATACACATATGAAATATTTCACAAAATTAATAGTATTTATGATATAGTAGTTACAGTTGAGGAGTTGTTAATTATGAAATGTATTATTACGTCATACGATCATTTTGGTAGAGGAATTACTCATATAGATGGTAAGATTACTTTTGTTAAAGGGGTAAGAGTAGGAGATAGTGTAGACATAGAGATTATTAAGGATAAGAAGAAATATTCTGTTGGAGTTGTTAAAGAACCTATGAATTATCCTAGTATCTTTTGTCCCTATTATTATATTTGTGGAGGATGTCATATAGAACAGCTTAATTATAATGAACAGTTAGAGTTTAAGAAGAATAAAGCTTTAAATATCTTAAATAGATATGCTGGTATTAATATAGATAAAATATCTATAATAGATAGTATAGATAAATATTATCGTAATAAAGTAGTATTTCATATAGAAGAAGATAAAATAGGTTACTATGAAGAAGAAAGTAATAACCTACTTGATATAGATAAATGTTACTTAGTAAATGATAATATAAATAAGATATATTTAACTATTAAAGAGTTTATTAAAACTAATAAAGAATTAAATGAGGTTATGATTAGATCTTTTGATAATAATAGTATGATAGCATTTATCGGAAACTGTGATATAGAAAGATTATCTTATTTTAAAGATAAAGTAGATTCTTGCTATTTGAATGGTAAATTAGTATTTGGCTATGATAAGATTAAGACTAAAATATTTGATTTGGATTTTTATGTAGGACGTGATGCTTTCTTTCAAGTTAACTCTAGGGGATTAGAAAGTATCTATAAAGAGGTTATTAATATAGTTAAGAGTAAAGATATAAATACTATTCTAGATCTATATTGTGGAACTGGTACTATCTCTTTATTAATATCACGTTATGTTAAAAAAGTATATGGTGTAGAGATAGTAAAAGAGGGAATAATTGATGCTAACTATAATAAAAAAATAAATAATATAGATAATGTTGAGTTCTTTTGTATGGATGCAAAAGTTTTTTTAGAAAAGTATAATAAAGATATAGATATGATAATAGTAGATCCTCCAAGAAAAGGATTATCAAATAGTGCTAGAAGATTATTGCTTGATAAGAAATGTAATAATATTATTTATATATCTTGTGATTTAATGAGTTTTGCTAGAGATATAAAAGAATTAAGTAGTGAATATGAAATAAAAAGTATTAAACTAGTGGATGAGTTTCCTAATACTTATCATATTGAAACTATAGCTTTCTTAATACATCAGTAATTTTCATCTTATATTTTCTTACTGAATATTTTTTACGTAAACGTAAAAAATATTCAATGGAGTACTTGCTAAAAGAATATTAATATCATATAATAATATTGAATAAAATTTACGTAAACGTAAAAAATATTCAATGGAGGTACACGATGAAAAAAATAAAAAGAGAGGTTTATCTTAATAGAATAATAGATAAGAGGGAAAATGGTTTAGTAAAAGTTGTAACTGGAATAAGACGCTGTGGAAAATCCTTTTTACTTGATCCTTTGTATAAGACTTATTTATTAGATAATGGTGTTAAAGAAAATCATATTATTAAATTAGATTTAGATGAAAGAAAAAATAATTCTTTTTTAAATCCAGATAAATTGGATGAATATGTGAGAGGTTTAATTGTTGATGATGATATGTATTATTTAATCTTGGATGAGATTCAAAAAGTTGATGATTTTGAATCAGTTTTAAATGGGTTTTTACATATAAGAAATTTAGATATATATGTTACAGGAAGTAATTCTAAATTTTTATCATCTGATATAATAACGGAATTTAGAGGACGTGGAGATGAAATAAGAGTTTATCCTTTAAGCTTTTCTGAATTTTATTCCTCATTTGAGGAAGATAAAAATGAAGCATGGGAACAATATATTACTTATGGTGGATTACCTAGAATATTGTTGTTCAAAAGCGAAAATGAAAAAAGTAATTACTTAAAACAATTATTTGAAAAAACTTATATAAGTGATATTGTTGAAAGAAATAATATACAAAGAGTTGACGTGTTGGACTCTGTTATTAATATTTTGGCTTCATCTATAGGTTCACTTACTAATCCTAATAAACTTTTTAATACATTTGAAAGTAATGGCATTAAAGATATTTCGGTTAATACTTTAACATCATATATAAAATATATACAAGATGCTTTTCTAATAGAAAAAGCAGAAAGATATGATATAAAGGGAAAAAAATATATTCAAACACCATATAAATTTTATTTTTCTGATATTGGCTTAAGAAATTGTAGATTGAATTTTAGACAACAAGAAGAAACTCACATTATGGAAAATGTTATTTATAATGAACTATTATATAGAGGATATAATGTTGATGTAGGAATAGTAGAAATACGTGATGGAAATGATAAAAAACAGCTTGAAGTTGATTTTGTATGTAATCAGTTTAATAAAAGATATTATATTCAATCAGCATTAAGTCTTCCTACACGAGAAAAGACCTTACAAGAAGAAAGACCACTAATGAATATTCCTGATAATTTTAAAAAGATTATTGTTGTAAATAATGATAAGAAACCATGGTTTACTGAAGAAGGAATTTTAGTCATTGGGTTAAAAGAATTTTTATTGAACAAAAACAGTATGGATTTATAAATTTATTAGTATTGTATTAATTACTTGGCATGTTAATATGACAATTTAGACGATAAAGTGTGTAGCTTTTAGCCAAGAAAAACTACATGCATGCTGCGGGTATATCTTTTCATAAGAAAGGTATGCCCTTTTTATATAGGGAAGAAAATAAAAATATGAATGACATTATAAAAGAAGAAAAAATAGAAAATATGATATATGAAATAAGAGGTAAGCAAGTTATGCTTGATTCTGATTTAGCTAGATTATATGGGTGTTCCAATGGTATAAAAACTATTAATCAAGCTGTAAAAAGACATATTAATAAGTTTCCAGAGCGATATATATTTCAAATTACTAGTGACGAATTTCAAAAAATTTGCGGTCCCAACTTGGGACTGCAAAAGAATAAAGTGCGAACACTGCCATATGTATTCACAGAACAGGGAGTTGCTATGCTTGCAACTATATTAAGAACACCAGTTGCAGATATAATGAGTATGCGGATAATAGATGCTTTTGTTTATATGAGAAAATACTTATCAAGTAGCAATAGTATGTTAATTAACCGTGAAAATAGAATATTGAAATTAGAAGAATCATTTGATAAGTTGTCTTCTAAACAAACATCTATTATCTACGATGGTAAAATATATGATGCTTATAGTATCTTACTAGATATACTAAATAGTGCCAAAGAAGAAATTATAATTATAGATAATTATGCTAATAAAGATTTATTAGATATGTTAAGAAGTATTAATAAAAATATTATTATTTTATCAAAAAACTTAGATAGTATTTTACTAAAAAAATATAATAGTCAGTATAATAATATTTCATTTATAAATAATAATCCCTTACATGATAGATATATAATACTTGATAGAAAAGATGTATATGTAAGTGGGATGAGTCTGAAAGATATTGGTAAAAAGTATAGCTATATTTATAAAATAAATGAAGAGTTATTTATAGATGAATTATTAAAAAGAGTAGATTGTTTTATAAGTTAAAATAAGCAAAAAACATATTTATAAATTTTTAGAGAAATATGATTTTCAATTACTAATGATTAATTTGTAAAAATAAAGTAGGTACTACCATATGTTATGATGTAATTATGTTTGATAGTTATAAAAAAATATTTAGGAAAAAATAGTAAAATGTAGTAAAATAAATATGAGTAGGGTGATTAAAATTAGATGTAAATGGTGTAACTTAGATAATTCCTTGTATGTTAAGTATCATGATGAAGAGTGGTGTCAGCTTAATCTTGATGATAATTACTTGTTTGAAATGTTATTATTAGAATCATTTCAAGCAGGGCTTTCTTGGGAGTGTGTTTTAAATAAAAGAGAAGAATTTAGAAAAGCTTATGATAACTTTAATCTAGATGAAATATGTAATTATAGTGATGATAAGATTACTGAATTAATAAATAATAAAAAAATTATTAGAAATAAATTAAAGATTAAAGCTAGTATTAATAATGCTAAAATATTTAAAAGTATTAGGAAAGAGTATGGTAGCTTTAGAAACTATTTGAAAACTTTTACTAATGAAGAAATAATTTATGAGATAGATAAGACAACTAATTTATTATCTGATAGTATTTCTAAAGATTTAAAAAAAAGAGGGATGAAGTTTGTAGGAAGTGTTATTATCTATTCTTATTTACAAGCGATAGGTATTATCTACTCTCATGATAAAGAGTGTTTCCTATATAAAAAGAAGTAAAGAGGTATATATGAGAAGTAAATATTTAAAATATCTAAATGAAGATATTAAGTTTGATAAAGAAACAATGATAGGTATTTTTTGTTTATTAGTTGTAATAACTGGTATGTTTGGTTTTCTTTATGAGTTTATTTTTTATTATTTTAATGGTGGTATGAAAACATTTTATTGGCGAGGAAGTAACTTCTTACCTTGGATTAATATTTATGCTACTGGCTCAATTCTGATTTATTTATTAACTTATAAGGATAGAAAGAAACCATTAAAAGTGTTTTTTATTAGTGCTATAACAACTGGTATACTTGAATATTTTTCAGGACTTGGAATGGATAAAATAGCAGGTAAAAGATGTTGGGATTATAATCAAGAAATATTAAATTTTGGTAATATAAATGGTTATGTTTGTTTAAGAAGTGTTTTAATCTTTGGTATATTTGCATTACTTTTGATGTATTTAGTAATACCACTATGTTATTACTTGGCTAAAAAATCTAATAAGAAAGTATTTATAAGTATTAGTGCTATTTTATTTTCCATATTTATGTTAGATGAAATTTATAATTTAGTAATAGCAAGAATATTACATTTACCTAGAGCTTATAATGTTTATTCAAAGTTAGGTGTTCCTTATGTTAAATTTTAAAAGAGAATTGAATAATTATATTTGATTCTCTTTTGGTTTAATAGAAAAAAATTAAAATAGTTATTGACGAACAAATGTTTTTATAATATTATATAAATGTATTTATTTTTACAAATAATTATCTGTTATTCTTAGTTTCGTGCAAAATGGGGTAAATATTATTTCTAGTTTCGTGCAAAAGTATCGAATATTAAAAATAATGATATATAATTAAAGTAAGGGAAGGGACAATTATGAAAAGAAAAATATATAATCAATTAATTGAATGGAAAAAACAAAATGGAAAAACAGCCTTACTTATTGAGGGAACAAGGCGTGTTGGAAAAAGTTATATAGTAGAAGAGTTTGCTAAAGAAAATTATAAATCTTATATTTTAATTGATTTTGCCTTTGCAACTGCTGAGGTGAAAAATTTATTTTATGACTATGCAGGTAATTTGGATATGTTATTTATGTATTTGCAAGAATTTTATAATGTTACTTTGTATGAAAGAGATACATTGTTTATCTTTGATGAAGTGCAGTTTTGTCCTAGAGCAAGAAGTTTAATAAAACACTTAGTAGCCGATGGACGTTATGATTATATAGAAACTGGCTCGTTAATTTCAATTCATAAAAATGTTAAAGATATTTTGATACCATCTGAGGAAAGAAAAATAACATTATATCCAATGGATTTTGAAGAATTTTTATGGGCTATGGGAAATGACAATTTAATGGACTTTATAAGAACATGCTACAACGAAAAAAAACCACTTACTGATATAATGCATAGAAAAGTAATGGATTATTATAAACAGTATTTAATTGTCGGAGGAATGCCACAAGTAATATTAGAATATATAAACACAAAGAGTTTTCAAGAAGCAGATAGAATTAAAAGAGATCTTTTATCTTTATATAGAGATGATATTAGAAAACATGCTGATGAAATAAACTTAAAGGTGGAGCAGATATTTGATACCATCCCATCACAATTGCAAAAACATGAAAAGAAATTTAATCTAGCAAATATATCTTCAAGTGCAAGGTTTAGAAATTATGAAGGAGCTTTTTATTGGTTAAAAGATGTTGGACTAATTAATATAGCTTATAATACTACAGAGCCAAATATAGGTTTAGGACAAAGAATAGATGATAATAGTTTGAAATGTTATTTTTTTGATACAGGATTATTGTTATCATTGGTATTTAATGAAAGAGAAATTGCTAAAGAAGAAATATATAAAAAGATATTATTTGATAAACTATCATTTAATGAAGGAATGATAATGGAAAATATTATTGCTCAAAGTCTAACGTCGATAGGAAGAAAACTATATTTCTTTTCTAAATATAATAGTGAAGACGCAAATGAAACAATGAAAATAGATTTCCTTATAACTAAAGACACTATAACATCTAAGCATAATATTATTCCAATTGAGGTTAAGTCTGGTGATAGATATACTTATTCTTCACTTAATAAGTTAAGAGATAAATATAAAGATTATATAGATAGACCGATAATAATTCATACTAAAGATTTAAAAGAAGAAAATGATATTTTATATTTACCAATATATATGACTTGTTTATTATAAAAAATATGTTAATTTTTAATAAATAGTTTATAATAGAAATAAGAGGAGGAAAATAAAATGGAAAAAGCAAAAGTTTATTTTACAAAAGAAATAACTAGTGAAGGACTAGTAAAAATTTATGAAGCCTTAAATAGAGAATTAAAAGGAAAAGTTGCAGTTAAAATATCAACAGGAGAGTTAGGAGGACATAATTATCTAGATCCTAATCTAATTAAAGATTTAGTACATAAATTAAATGGTACAATAGTTGAATGTAATACGGCTTATCCTGGTAAGAGAATGAAAACAGAAGATCATTTAGTGACTATTAAAGCTCATGGATTTTGTGATATAGCAGAGGTTGATATAATGGATAGTGAAGGAAGTATTGAAATACCTGTTAACTATCAAGGACATTTACAAAATAAAAATATAGTCGGAAGTCATATCAATAACTATGATTCTATGTTAATGTTATCACATTTCAAAGGACATGCTATGGGTGGCTTTGGTGGAGCTTTAAAGAATATGAGTATTGGCGTAGCTTCTAGTAATGGTAAAGCTTGGATTCACTCTGTTGGAAGAACAACGTCCCCTGCTGAACTATGGAACTATACAGAAGATCAAGATGGATTCTTAGAGAGTATGGCCGAAGCTGATAAGGCAGTTGTTGAACACTTCGGAAGTGATAATATGGCTTATATCAATGTAGCTAATAAAATATCAATTGATTGTGATTGTGACTCTAATCCAAGTGAACCTGAAATGGCTGATATCGGAATTTATGCAAGCTTTGATCCAGTAGCACTTGATAAATGCTGTTATGATGCTATTATTAATTCTTCTGATGAAGGAAAAGCATCACTTATTAAAAGAATGGAAGAAAAACATGCTATTCATATTGTTGAAACGGCAGAAAAACTTGGTATTGGAACAACTGATTATGAGGTAATAAATATAGATTAATTAGTAGGAGTAGTAGATGTATACAATAATAGATTATTTAAATTATTATAAAGATTTAACTTTAGAAGAAGCAACTTTTAATAAAATTGATATCTTACTATTTGCTATTTTAGTCTATTTACCAGGAGATTCCTTTAATAAGGAAATATCCTTATCTGAATTTTATGACTATACTTATAAATATCATAAGAAAGATGTAGGGGTAATGGTACCTAAGGCTTATGAACTATTGAATATTATAAAAGATTCTAAAAGATATAAGAATCTTAAAATTAAAAATTTTGTAAGAATTAAAGATGATAATACCCAGTTTGGAGCAGCCACTTTTATCTTAAATGATAAAAAGATAGTAAGTTTTAAAGGAACAGATGGCTCTTTAATTGGTTGGATAGAAAATATTAGAATAGCATATAAATATCTAACAGTTACGCAAACATTAGCTGTTAACTACTTAAAGGATAATATAGATGTTAATGATAAAAAAGTATATGTAACAGGACACTCTAAAGGTGGTAATCTTGCTTTAGTTAGTAGTATGGAACTAGAGGATAAACTGTTTAATAAAATAACTGCTATTTATAATTTTGATGGCCCAGGTCTTAGACTGGAAGAGTATAACAGTTTAAAATATAAAAGAGTATTACCTAAACTTAATAATATAGTACCTTCTATGTCCTGTGTTGGTATTTTATTAAATAATAGTAATTATGAAGTTGTAAAGAGTAATCTCTTTGCTTTTGAAGAACATTATCCAACCTCCTGGAATATCTTTGGACAATGTTTTGTTCTAGATGAATTAGCTAAGTCGTCACTACAATTACATGAGTCAACAACTACTGGTATAAAAGACTTAGAAAATAGTAAAATAGAGTATACTTTTGAAACATTATTTGCAAACCTTGGAAAAGAGTATACTAAACCAGTAAGAGTGTAAATGGAAGATGTTAAAAACATTCTTCATAACATTAAGAATATAGATAAAGGAGTATATACTTATATAGAAGCTATCTTAACTGCTATGTTAAGTGTATCTTATAAAGATAGTTCTTCTATAAAGATAGAAGATTAAAATGAAAAAGAAAGTTATGATTTCAGTAGTAGCTATATTACTTGTTATCTTAGTAGCTTTTATTACTCTATTACTTACTGAAGTAAAAAAACTTAAAGATAGAAAGTAATTTAACTAAAGAAATAACAGAATTAAATCTTTTAATAGAGAATAATGATACAGGTAATATTAATACTAGACTAAATACCATTACTACTAGTGGAGATTATGTTCTAGTAGAAAAAGCTGCTAAAAATTATTTGAAAGATAAAGAAAAACTATTTAAAGAAATGTATGAAATCTTAGATAATAGTGATAATATAGGGAATTTATTGATGGCTGATAATATTAAAGCTGATGGCAAAGAGTTTGTTAATACCATCAAACTTATCAAATACAGGTAGCAAACTTACTAAGTTAAGAGATGAATATCAAAGCCTTACTAGTAAAGAAAAAATAGAAAGTTACTTAGCTAAGAAATTAAGAGAAGATGACTACTATAATGATAATGACTTAATGGCTGATATGATGAATAACCAAAAGAATTTAGCTGCTATTAATGAATATTTAGCTACTGTATCTAAGTTAAAAGAAAATAAGGATAATGTTTAATAGTGAGACATTATATAATTCTTATGAAGAATTATTAACAGGTATTAGCGATGATAAGATAAATAATATGTAAATTAGCTTGTAAACTTATACTAAATATATTATTTATCTTGCTAGTAAATAATTAATATGGTAATCTTTAAAAGAAAAAAGGGTGATGGCCATGGAAGAATTTGAAAGTATTATAAAAGATATAGTAGAAAATAGTGAAGTGTTGAAGATGAAAGAGTATAGACAACATGCTGATACCAGTTGTTTTGATCATTGTTATAAAGCATCCTACTACTGTTATACTCTTTGTAAAAAATTCAAACTTGATTATAAGTCTTGTGCGAGAGCTGCTATGCTTCATGACTTTTACTTATATGATTGGCGAGTTAAAGATATCTCCCATAAATGGCATGCTTTCACACATCCTAAAAAAGCCCTAGAAAAAGCTTTATCTATCTTTGATTTAAACGATAGGGAAAAAGATATTATAATTAATCATATGTGGCCTGTAACTATTAAGCTACCAAGAACAAAAGAAGCTTTTATTTTAACATTAGTGGATAAATATTGTGCTACTTATGAAACGGTTAGTTATACATTAAAACAGTTAAAGAAGAAACCAAGCTGGCAATATGCTTATATAATGCTTTGGTTAGTTATTAGAAAATAATACGGAAAATATTAAAACTCTTTTCTTCAATCAAAAAATTACCAAATTTTATTTACAAGATAAAAAAAATATGTTACATTATAGGCGTATTAAATGGGAACGTTCTCATATAATATTAATGAAACAATACTGTTTCATTAAGAAATTGTTTTACCTTTAAAGGTAAAACAGTAAGAGTTGGAGTACCCAAGCCATAGTGGGAATTAATAAAAGTTGGAGTACCCAAGCCATAGTGGGAATTAAAATATGCTAGGTGTGTTTACCTAGCTTTTTAAGTATAGAAGTTAATTTATGAGAAAACAAAGAAGATTAAAATTGTATTATATTTCAAATGAGTATATTGACTATTTAAGAAAGTTTGATGATAAAGTTCGATTTAATAAGAATCATAGTCGTCCGTATGTTGGTATTGTATACACTTATAATAATAATAATAACTATTTTGCACCATTGTCTTCCCCAAAGCCAAAACATCAAAAGATGAAGAAAACAGCCATTGATATATGGTTAATTGATGAAGGAAAACTTGGAGTTATTAATTTTAATAATATGATTCCATGTCCAATTGAAGAATTAACAGAACTCTTGCCTACAGTTAAAGAGGAGAAATATAAAAAATTATTAGAAAACCAAATATCATCAATTAATAAAGATAGAGAATTAATTTTAAAGAAAATTACCCGCTTTCATCAACAATACAATAAAAAAATACTTTATGAAAATGTAATTTTAAGATGTTGTAACTTTAGATTGTTAGAAATTAAATGTATGGAGTATATTAATCTAGTAGTTAATCAATAATACGAGAAATATTCAAACTTTTCTCTTTTATTGTTTATAATAATTATTAATAGTATAATAGCACTTGAAATGCTTAATAGTTAGAGTGCTTGCCTTTCTTCTTTTAAAGGAAGGAGGCTTGATATGA
>CAVLCG010000046.1:0-10771 GCA_963661445.1 bacterium
AATTTAAAGTTAAACAAGATAAATTATATAAATCAGACTTTGATAATTTTTTAAAAGAAACAAGAATGATAGAGAATGGAAGTGATAAATAATGGATATGTATCAAAAAAGAGAAATGAGAAAAAATAAAAAAATGAACGAAGATACAAAAAGTTTACCATCAACGAGTATTAACTGGTATCCTGGTCATATGGCTAAAACCAAAAGAGAAATAGGAGAAAAATTAAACTTAATAGATTTAGTATATGAAATAGTAGATGCTAGGATGCCTTTATCTTCTAGAATAGAAGAAGTTGATAATATAATAAAATCTAAACCCAAAATTATAATTATGACTAAGTATGATTTGTGTGATAAGGTAGAGACTGATAAGATAATTAATTATTATGAAAGCCTTGGTAATGATGTAGTACCTGTTGATTTAATAACTGGTGATAATATTAAAAAGGTAATTAGTGTTAGTGAAAAGTATCAACAATTAGAAAATGAGAAAAGAGCTAAAAAAGGACTTAAGCCAAGAGGGTTAAGAGTATTAGTACTTGGTATTCCTAATGTTGGTAAAAGTACCTTCATTAATAAAATAGCTGGAAAGAAAAAGACTGTTGTTGGGAATAAGCCAGGGGTTACTAAACAGCTAAGCTGGATTAAAGTAAATAATGATATAGAACTTTTGGATACGCCAGGAATACTGTGGCCAAAAATAGAAAATCAAGAACAGGCAAAAAAACTAGCTTTGTTTTCCTCAATTAAGGAAGAAATACTTCCAAAAGAAGAACTAGCTATTTATGCTCTTTCTATATTATCAACCCTTTATAAGGACAGAGTAGAAGAAAGATATGGAGTTAGTTATAATAATGATGATATAGTAGAAGTACTTGATACAATAGGTACTAAAAGAGGTTGTTTAGAACGGGGTGGAATAGTATCTTATGAAAAAGTATATAATATAATACTACAAGATATTAAAAATAATGCCTTTGGTAATATAACACTAGATAGAAAAGAAGCATAATCTTCTTTTTTAGTTTAAGTATTTTCCTCTATAATCATTATATAAAGTTAGTAAATCATTAAAGACATTGTCTCTAATCATTCCTTTTAATCTATAGATGAAATTACTATCATTAAGAATAAAATCTATATTTTCTTTTAAAAAATTAGTAATAACTATAGCTTCATCTTCACTAGGATAAATACCCTTACTCTCTAAAAATCCCATTGTTAAATGATGATTTAAACTAGTAATATTCTTTCTTAAAAAACGTTCAATCATAAACTCATCCCTTCTTTTAAATTTATATGAAATAAATTTTAAAATATGTGATAAACTATTAAGGAAGGAGTGGTAAGATGACAAAAATTAAGCAAAAAACTAGTAAAAAACAGATAAATAAAAAACATAAATTAAGAATGGAATCCAACTTCTATTATCAAAAAAGATTTTCAACAATAGCAGCTATTTCCTTATTTTGTTTTATAATATTAGCTTTTCGCTTGTATCAAGTAATGCTAAGAGATCAAGTTAAATATGAAAAGTCACTTGAAGCATTATCTACTAAAGAAGTAGAAGGATCTACTGCTCCAAGAGGAAGAATACTTGATCGAAATGGTAAAGTGATTGTTGATAATAAAGCAGTTAAGACTATCTATTATCAGAAAGAAAAAGGAAGAACAGCTCTTGATGAGATTAATTTAGCTTATAAAGTAGCCCCTCACTTGAATCTTTCTATTAGTAAATTAAATGATAGAATGAAAAGAGAATTCTTTGTAGCTAAAAACAGTAAAAAGATGAGCAAGAGAATAAAGAGTAGTGAGTATGAGAAAGTAAAACAAAGAAAGTTAACCCAAGATGATATTTTAGAACTTAAGATTGAAAGAGTAACAGATGATGAGTTAAATAGTTTTACTGATGAAGATAAAAAAGCTGCTTATTTATATTACCTAATGAATAAAGGATATACATATGATCAAAAAGTCATTAGGACAAAGGATGTAACAGATGAAGAATATGCCTATATTGCTGAAAATAATAAATCATTAGATGGCTTTAATACAAGACTTGATTGGGAAAGAAGTTACCCTTATGGAGATGTCTTTAGAACAATACTTGGAACTGTATCAGATAATGGTATACCTAGTGAAGAAAAAGCTTATTATTTAAAAAAAGGTTATTCACTTGATGATAGAGTAGGAACGAGCTATTTAGAAAAGCAGTATGAAGACTATTTACGTGGTAAAAAAGAAGTATATAAAGTATTAAATCGTCATGAGTTAGAACTTGTAAGTGATGGTAAAAGAGGAAATGACATTGTCCTAACTATTGATATAGAGCTACAAAAACAAGTAGAAGAAATATTAAAAAAAGAAATAGTAGAGACAAAGAGTCAACCAAATACTCAGTATTATGATCGGAGTTTTGTTGTTATTCAAGATCCTAATACTGGAGAAATACTAGCCATGGCTGGTAAACAAGTATTACCTGATGGAAATGGTGATTATAAAATAATTGATTATACAGCAGGAGTAGTTATTTCTCCAATGACATCAGGTTCCGTCGTAAAAGGGGCTAGTATGCTAGTTGCTTATAATCAAGGTGCTATAAAAATAGGTGAATATCAGCAAGATGAGTGTATAAAACTAGCTGGTACTAAACAAAAGTGCTCTTGGAAGACTCTTGGAAGAATCAACGATATAGATGCCTTAGCTTTATCTAGTAACGTTTATCAGTTTAAAGCGGCTATGAAAGTAGCTGGTTACCAATATAGCTATAATATGCCGTTTAAAGTTGATAAAAGTGTCTTTGATATTTATAGAAATACTTTTCATGAGTTTGGTCTTGGTGTAGAGACAGGAATTGACTTACCTGTTGAGTCTAAGGGAACTTCTAGTGATAATACAGCAGGAGGTTTACTTCTTGACTTTGTAATGGGACAGTATGATACTTATACACCAATGCAGTTATCACAGTATGTTTCAACAATTGCTAATAAAGGGACAAGATATCAACCTCATCTTTTAAAAGAAGTACATAAAGCAACTGATGATGAATCCTTAGGAGAAGTAATTTATACTTTTGAACCCAACGTTTTAAATAAAGTTAATACTAAAGAAGAATACTTAAATAGAGTAAGAGAAGGCTTTCATGCTGTTACTACTAAAAGCTATGGTTTAGGAAGAAACTATATTGATGCTAGTCATGATCCATCAGGTAAAACCGGTACTAGTCAAAGTTTCACCGATAGTGACGGAGACGGTAAAATAGATACACCAACTGTATCAACTGCCTTTATTGGTTATGCTCCAACTGATAATCCAAAGATGTCAATAACAGTAACTAGTCCCAATTCATCGTTAGAGAATTCTAATATTAATTACTCATCAATGGTAACAAGGAGAATTTCTAAAAGTGTAAGTGATGTATACTTTAGCTTATATCCATAAAATACTTGCTAAAATAGAAGAAAGTACCTATAATATATTCTGTTTGAAAGGAAGAATACTATGACAGAAGATGAATTGATATTTGTCTCTAATAATTATATAAAGTTGAAAGAGGTACAAGAAAAATTAGCTCAGCTAGATGTTACAGTAACTGACAGAAATTTTGAATTTAGTGAACTTTTAGAAAATGATTTGTTTTGTATTACAGCAGCAAAAGCAATAGTTGCATATGATAAAATATTAAAACCACTTATAGTAACAGATACTGGCTTTTATATTAAAAATTATCCTAATAATCCAGGCTTTCCAGGGGCTTTTATTAAGACCAACTTATTAGATACTATAGGTATAAATGGTCTTTTAGAAAATATGAAAAATGTAACTGATAGAAGTTGTTTATTAAAAGAATGTTTAGCTTATTATGATGGCGATAATTTTAAGGTGTTTGAATCTAGTCAAGAAGGAACCTTAGCTTACAGTGAACCTCAAGATGCTGATATTGATAAATATACTAAACTGTTTGGAGTATTTATTCCAGAAGGTTATTCTAAAACTGTTAGTGAAATGTCAAAAGAAGAAAGAGAAGAATTAGGTAAAATTAATCCTAATGTCTTTTCCTTATTTGCTAATTGGTATAAAAAAGAGAGAAGTAAATGTTTAGTAAAGAAGTAAAAAAATGACTTCTTTTTCTTTTTAGTCTTGACAGTTGAATAAATATTCAACTATAATTAAGATGTGGAGGAAAATTAATGAAAAAATTTAGTTGTGATTGTAATATAATTCATGAAGAAAATGTATATAATACTAAAGAGAAACTTAAAAAACTAGATACTTTGACTGATGTATCTGATTTCTTTAAAATCTTAGGTGATGTAACTAGAACCAAAATATTATTTGCTCTTGATAATAATGAAATGTGTGTTTGTGATATAGCTAATAGTCTAGATATGAGTAAGTCATCAATATCACATCAGCTTTCAACTCTAAGAAAAATGGGGATAGTAAGAACAAGAAGAGAAGGGAAAGAAGTTTATTATATGCTAGATGATAATCATGTAAAAGAAGTTTTTGAAGTAGCTTTAGAACATATTAATCATAAGAGGAGAGAAATAAATGAAGAAATATAAATACAATATAAACAATTTAGATTGTGCTAATTGTGCTAGAGAAATAGAAGAAAGCTTAAATAAGAATAAAGACTTTAAAAATGTAGTAGTTAACTTTAATACCTCTAAATTATCTTATGAATCTTCAAAAGAGTTTACTTTAGAAGAGGTTAATAGCTTAGTAAAAAAAGTAGAACCAGATGCTTATTTATCGGAAGAAGAAGTAGAAACTAAAAATGAATTTTCCCTAAAAACCTTAATAATTGGTTTAATAATCGGTCTATTGGGATACTTCTTAAAATTATCTAATATAGTTAAAATAATTTTATACTTAATATCTTATAGTTTCCTTTTATATAAAACTACTATTAATGCAATTAAATTATTATTTAAGAGTAAAACAATTAATGAAAATTTCTTAATAACCATCTCTTGCCTTGGAGCTTTAGCAATAGGTGAGGTACTAGAGGGAATGATGGTAGTAGCTTTATATACAATAGGTAAAGTGTTAGAAGAGAAAGCTATTAATAATTCTCGAAAATCTATTAAAGGTCTACTTGATATTAAACAAAATTATGCTAATAAAAAAGAAGGTAATGAGTTAAAAACGGTAAGAGTAGAGGATGTAGAGATTGGAGATATCTTAGTTGTAAAAAAAGGTGAAAAGATTCCTCTTGATGGTGTAGTTATTAAAGGTGAATCAGCACTTGACACTTCAGCTCTTACAGGTGAAAGTGAAGAAGTAGCTGTTAAAGTATCATCTAAAGTCCTATCAGGAAGTATTAATAAAAAAAATATTATTGAAATAAAAGTAACTGCTTTATATGAAGATTCAACTGTTGCTAAGATACTAGAGTTATTAGAGTCAGCTACTGATAAAAAAACAAAGATGGAAACATCTATTTCTAAAATAAGTAAGATTTATACACCTGTTGTTATCTTCCTTGCTATATTAGTTATAATTATGTTACCAATCTTTACTGATGTATCACTAAAATCTAGTATCTATAGAGGATTAACTTTCTTAGTTATATCTTGTCCTTGTGCTATTGCTATATCAGTACCACTTTCATATTTTACTGGTATAGGTGTAGCTAGTAAGAAAGGTATCTTAATAAAGGGAAGTACTTATTTAGATAATTTAAATAATGCTAAAAATATTATCTTTGATAAGACAGGAACTCTTACTAATGGAAGTTTCAGAGTAGAAGATATTACTATTTCTGATGATTCTTATAGTAGAGAAGACGTTATAGAAATACTTAGAAAGGGTGAATCATTTTCAAACCATCCGATTGCTAAATCAATCCTTTCTTTAAGTGATAAAAAAGTAAACAATAAAGATGTTAAAGATTATAAAGAAATAGAAGGTAAGGGGATATCATTTACTCTAAATAATAAAAAGGTATTAATTGGAAACAAAAGTCTATGTGATTGTGATAATGATACTATTTTGCATCTAAATATTAATGGAGTACATATTGCGTCTATTACTATAAATGATGGTATTAAGGAAAATGCAAAAGAGACGATTGATGGATTAAAGAAACATGGATTAAAGACTTATATGTTTACAGGAGACAAGAAGAAAATCGCTCTTGATATTGGTAAAAAACTTGGTCTTGATGAAATTAAGTATGAGATGTTACCAACTGATAAATTTTCTAATTATGAAAAAGTAAGTAAAAACAATGCTATAACTATTTTTGTTGGTGATGGAATTAATGATACTCCAGTTCTAAAAAGAGCAGATATTGGTATTGCTATGGGAGCAGTTGGTCAAGATGCTGCTATTGAAGCCAGTGATGTTGTTTTAATGAAAGATGACCTTGTTAAAATATTACTTGCTATTAATATTTCCAAGTATACTAAACATATTATGATGCAAAACTTGTTGTTTGCTATTACTGTTAAAATTTTGATTCTACTCCTTAGTGTTTTTGGTCTAGCCAATATGTGGTTTGCTGTTTTTGCAGATACTGGAGTTACTTTATTAACCATTATAAATACCTTAAGAATAATGAAAAAATACAATTAAAAACTTAATATAGAAAGTCATAAATATATCAAAGTTAAAAAGTCATAACTTTACAACGTTTATGACTTTTTTGTAGTAGAATGATGAGACAAATAAGAGGTAATTAATTTATTGCACAATAAAACCCTTATTAAATAAGGGTTAAATCATTAATGGTGCGGGTAACAGGAGTTGAACCTGCACGTCTATGACACTAGATCCTAAGTCTAGCGCGTCTGCCAATTCCGCCATACCCGCGAATAAAAATGGTGGACCCTGATGGACTCGAACCATCGACCGCCCGGTTATGAGCCGGATGCTCTAACCAACTGAGCTAAGGGTCCAGAACTTTCATTGCCATTTAATAGTACCATATTTTTTATACTCGTGCAAGAGATTTTTTCTTTTTTTCATGAAAAAATTATTTATTCGTATTATTATAGGGGAGGAAAAATATGTATAAAGCTAAAAAACTACCATTTTTATATTATCAATTAGAACCTACACTATCAACTAAGACTAATGCTTATCATTATGAAAGACACTATAAAACCTATTTAAATAATCTAAATAAAATTATCATTAAAAACAATATTTCTACTAATTATGAATTAATAGATTTATATAACCATCTTGATATCATTAATGATGAAGATAAAAATGACTTTTTATTTAACTTGGGTGGAGTAGTCAATCATGATTTGTATTTTGAATCTATAAAACCAGGGAAAGAATTACCAGACTCTAATTTATTATCAGCAATTAATGACTCATTTGGAAATCTAGATAATATGTATAATGAAATAAAAAATTGTACTAAAGAATTAAAAGGGAGTGGTTACTTGTTTTTAGTAACTGATAATAACAAAAAGTTGTCTTTACTAATTACTGCTAATCAAGATAGTCCTTATTTGTATGGTCTAAAGCCACTCTTTTGTATAGATTTATGGGAACATGCTTATTATTTAGAATATCAAAATGAAAGAAATAGATATGTTGAAGAAATACTTAAAATACTTAATTTTTCTTATGCAAATAAGTTGTTTGCAAATTGACACACATAATAATTATTGATACAATTTAAGCACTTTGGAGGAAATGTAATGAAAAATACTAATGAAATAAAGACTGAGATGAGTGAAATTATCAAGATTATTGGATCACTAAATACTAAGAATGTAGAAAGAATTTGTAATAAGATTGATATTTCAATAGAAGATTTATATTATCTTTTTAGAATATCTTTTTCTAACAACTTAGAAATGAATACTAATAATCAAACTACTTCGGAAAGACTAGCAAAAGAATTAATACAGAGTATGAAGGATATTACCAATGAAGTTGCTAACGATATTATAACTTGTAATGAAGAAAATAGATTATATAATCTTTATGAACACTATAAAGGATATGGATTATCACCATATGATATTAAAAAAACAGCTAAAATATTAGGCCAAGAAGAGATAAGTAAAATATTAGATAATTATATAGCCATTCATCCTGATATATTTACTACTATTTCAGCTAACAAGATAGGTAACATGCTTAGGAGAACATCTTTATATGAATTTAATTTTTATTTAGAGAACGAGAATGTTAGTTATGATAAAAAAATACTTACTAAGGCCTTAAATACTTTGGATGAAGAAAGTGTACCTATTTATAAAGGAACATTGTTTGAAGCACTAAAACTGGAAAAAGAAAGAACTATATCAGAAAAAAGTAACAAAATATTGAAAAAGTCTTATAAAATAAGCAAAACAGTTTGACTAGCTTAGTAATTTGTGATAAAATCATGGTGTTTGTAGCAAGAGGAGACCTCTTTCTCAAACCGCATTGAAAAGGTAGAAACAAAAAATATTTTGTGCCTTAAGAGCGAGTCTTAAGTTAAAAAAGGAGGTATTAAAATGTACGCAGTTATTAAAACAGGTGGAAAACAATATCGTGTTAGTGAAGGAGACGAAATCTTTGTTGAAAAGTTAGAAGTAGAAGATGGAAAAGATGTTACTTTCAATGAAGTATTAATGATTGATGGAAAAATTGGAACTCCTTATCTTGATGGTACCAGTGTAACAGGAACTGTTCTAAAACATGGTAAAAGTAAAAAAATCCGTATATTCAAGTATAAGAATAAGTCTAGAAGTAATCGTAAGACTCAAGGACATCGTCAACCTTATACAAAAATCAAAATTACTAAAATTAATGGATAATTATGATTAGTGTTAAAACAACAAAAGAAAATGGATTTTATAAGAAAATTGTAATATTAGGTCATGCTATGTATGCTGATTATGGTAAAGATATTGTTTGCAGTGCTGCTAGTTCAATAGTTACTACTACTATTAATGGAATCTTATCACTAGATAAAGAAACCTTAACTTATAAAGTGGATAAAATGGGACTAACAATAGATATTTATAAACAAGATAAAATAGTAGATACACTAATTTGCAATATGATTTCTTTATTAAAGGAATTAGAAGAAAACTATAAAGATAATATTGAGGTAAAGTAAGGAGGAGACAAACGTGGAATTATTAAAGTTAAACATTCAATTTTTTGCACATAAAAAAGGACAAAGTTCAACTTCAAACGGACGTGATTCAATCGGTAGACGTTTAGGAGCTAAAGCTGCTGATGGAGAATTTGTAACAGCTGGAAGCATTCTTTATCGTCAAAGAGGAACAAAGATTCATCCTGGAGTTAATACTAAACGTGGTAATGATGATAGTATCTTCACTACTATTGATGGTATTGTTAAGTTTGAACGTGTAGGTAAAGACAAAAAGCAAGTATCTGTTTACCCAGTTGCTGAGTAATACAGCTGCTTTTTTTCTTTTAGAGAAAGGAGAGGTTAGTATGTTTGTAGATGAGGTTATATTAAAAGTAATAGCTGGAAGTGGTGGAGATGGTTGTACTGCTTTTAGAAGAGAAAAGTATATTGCCTATGGTGGACCTTATGGTGGAAACGGAGGACACGGAGCAGATATTATATTTAAAGTAGATGAAGGACTTCATACACTACTTGATTTACGTTATCAAAAACTAATTAAAGGTGAAAAAGGGGAAAATGGCAAAGGAAAAAATCAACATGGTAAAAGTAGAGAACCAGTAGTTGTTAAAGTACCCCAAGGAACAGTAATAACTGATATGGATACTGGTTTTATCTTAGCTGATTTAAAAGGAAAGGATTCATCATTTGTAGTAGCACACGGTGGTCGGGGAGGACGTGGCAATACTGCCTTCAAAACCCAAAATAATACGGCTCCAAACTTCTCAGAAAATGGTGAACCTGGTGAAGAAAGAGAAATAAAAGTAGAGTTAAAGCTTCTAGCAGATGTTGGTCTTGTTGGCTTGCCTAGTGTTGGAAAAAGTACCATTATTTCTAGTGTTTCTAAAGCTAAACCCAAAATAGCAGATTATCCATTTACTACACTTCATCCACATTTAGGAGTAGTTAGAGCAACTAACAACGATACCTTCGTCATGGCTGATTTACCTGGACTAATAGAAGGAGCTAGTAAAGGTGAAGGTTTAGGTGATAGATTCTTAAAACATATTGAAAGAACAAAAGTATTGCTTCATGTTTTAGATATGTCTCATGATGATCCTTTAAATGACTATAAGTTAATTAATAATGAATTAGAATCATTTAGTGAGAAGCTAATTAAAAAAGACATGGTAATAGTTGCTAATAAAATGGATGTAGCGGGTAGTGAAGAAAAATTAAAGACTTTAAAAGAAAATATTAAAGATAAAAAGATTTTTGCTATCTCTGCCTTTGAAAAAACAGGTTTACAAGATGTCGTTGATTATCTAGAAGAAATAGTTTCTAAGAATAGAGAAGTTAATCTGTATGAAAATGAAGATTATGAAGATTATGTTTTATATAAATTTAAAGAAGAAGAACCATTTACCATTGAAAAGGAAGATGACTGCTTTGTTATAAAAGGTGAGAAAGTAGAAAAACTATTTAAGATGACTAAATTTAGTACCGAAGAAGGAATGCTTCGCTTTGCTAAGAAATTAAGAAAAATGGGAATAGATGAAAAACTAGAAGAAATGGGAGCCGAAGACGGTGATATGGTTAGAATACTAGACTTCTATTTTGAATTTAAGAAAAATTAAAATTTTCTCGTAGTAAAAATGCTTGTTAATAAGTGAGCATTGTGATAATATGTATGTAGCAAGAAAACTTGCGTAA
>CAVLCG010000047.1:0-10329 GCA_963661445.1 bacterium
AATTTTATAACATATTTTTCATATGCTCAAAATATGTCATAAAATGCTATACATTTTAACATTATCTTCAAAAAATGTAAAATCTCAAAATTGAATTTTGATCTTGTTTTATGCCCAAAATTAGGGTATAATATTTACATAATTAGTTGATCTTTTAGGATATTTAAGGTATAATAAAAGAGATTAAGATGGCAGGAGGCTAAATGATGAAAAAAACTGCAATAGAACTTTTCGCTGGTGTCGGCGGATTCAGATGTGGATTAAATAATGTAGAACTTAAAAATGATAAAACTATAGAAAATGGTAATTGGGATTTTGTCTGGGCTAATCAATGGGAACCTGCTACAAAAACTCAAGATGCTTTTAATTGTTATATAAAAAGATTTGGAGAAAAAGATGCAAGCAATGTAGATATCTTTCAAGTAAACAAAAAAGAAATTCCAAATCATACTCTTTTAGTTGGAGGATTCCCTTGTCAAGATTACTCAGTAGCTCAAACCCTTTCTAATAGTAAAGGTATAGAAGGTAAAAAAGGAGTTCTATGGTGGGCAATAAATGATATTTTAAAAGTTAAGAAACCTCCTTTTGTATTATTGGAAAATGTTGATAGATTATTAATATCACCAGCAAAGCAACGTGGACGTGATTTTGGTATCATACTTAGAAGTTTTCTAGACAATGGTTATGCTGTTGAGTGGCGAGTAATTAATGCTGGAGAATATGGTCATCCTCAGAAAAGAAGGAGAACATATATTTTTGCTTATCATAAATCTACAAATTATTATAAAAGTTTAGAAAAAGAAAATTTAAAAGATATTATTTATTCAAAAGGAATGTTCTGCAAGCAATTTCCAATAAAGGATGATGAACCAGAATATAATACCATTAATATATCAAAGGATACTTATAAAGACTTAGTAGAAGTTACAAATAGTTTTAAAGCACAATTTTATAATTCAGGAGTTATGATAAAGGGAAAAATCTATACTTCAAAAGTCATAGCTGTTCCTACTAAAGAATATACTTTAAAAAATATAATTGAACATAAAAAAGTAGATAATAAATTTTTCTTAAAAGATGAAAGTTTAGAAAAATTTAAATATTTAAAAGGAAGCAAAAGAATTCCAAGAGTAAAACCAAATGGAGAACCATATTTTTATTCGGAAGGAGCTATGGCTTTTCCTGATAGTTTAGATTCCCCTGCTAGAACGATGTTAACAAGCGAAGGTGGAATAAGTAGGACAACACATGTGGTTGAAGATTATCAAACTAAGAAGCTAAGATTATTAACACCAATAGAGTGTGAAAGAATAAATGAATTCCCTGACGATTGGACAAATACAGGAATGACTGACAAGAGAAGAAACTTTATGATGGGTAATGCACTTGTAGTTGGAATCATTAAAAAGATAGGAATTGAGATAGAAAAAATAATAGAAAATGAAGACTAGCATTGCTAGTCTTTTTCTTTTACAAAAGCATCAAATTTTCAACAAGTTCCACCAGAAGAGAGCAACATTAAATTTTGGACTTATTTTTTTACGAACTATTCGGAATTTTAAAAATATCTTTTTTCAAATCCAAGATAAATAAACGGTTTGTTCAATCCTAACAATTTTAAGTTCTTGCTTTTTAATACGAGATAATCAGAATTGATTTATATCTAAAACCCCAAAATTCGTATCTAATCCAATAAAATTGTAATTTTTAAAGAGTAGTAATCGCCAGCAAACCCTTATAAATACTTGGTTTAACAAAAAATGAGACGTCTTTCGACGCCTCTTCAGGGGGCAAAAATATATTGCACATAAAATAAATTATTGCTAGTTAATTTCCTTATATTTCAAGCATTTTTAAATTACATCTAATTATTAAATATTATATATTTTTAATCAATATTACGAATTGAGTACCTAAATGGGTACCTAAAATTGATAATACTACTATTAATTCTTCATAGAAATGAAAGGATAAATATTATGAATATAACTTATACAAAATGTGCTAATTATTTATTACCAAATTTAAAACTTACTGAAAAAGAAAGTAAAACTTTAAATAAATATGGATTATTAAGATTAGAATACTTAAAAAATAATAAGAAAGCATTATATCAAGAACTACTTATGAAAGATAAATTAAATGAACATCTTTTTTCAGTCAGTATAATTGCCGAAGATAGAATCAATAACATAGTTAATAACTTAATAAAATCAGATTTATCAATTACAGAAGAATTAAAGTCTGAAAATCAATTGCTATGGGTTAAAAAAATTAACAATTGTAAAAGTATTGCTGAAGAAGTAGTTTTAAAAGAAGTTATTTATGGAGATGAAATATGATTAAAGGTAAAAAAGATATTACAAATAAAGAATTTGAAGAAATATTATTACCATTTTATAACAACTATAATAAATATATTATTAAATTTGTAATACCTGACGCTGTAGCATTTTATTTAGCAAATGGATATAGTAAAAATTGTTTATCAGATTGTCCATTAATTTATCATATTAATTCAGCACTAGATATATTTAATGTTAGATGTAATGTTGATGAATTAATACCAGAAATAGAACTAGTTTTAAAAATAAAATATAATCTTAAAGTTGTTAAAAATAGTCCATTAAAGTTAATGAAAATAACATAAAGATAAGCACTACCTAAATTTAGGTAGTGCTTTAAATTTACATTTGAGAGTACTATTATTGTCTAGCCAGCACTGAATTTGTACTCCCGTACTAAATTCAAATGTGGGAAAATCCCAACCCCTAAATCATATCTATCTTACCAATTCTTTTTCTGAATTACTATTTTTAGTCTCTTTGTAAACTTCATCAACCATTTTAATTAATTCTCTAAAGTTATTTTTTGCTTTTTGTGAAACTAAATTTGCACATTCATCAATCGTTAAATCATCACAACATATTATACTTGTCATAATGTTTGAATATGAAGTGTTATCAGGCATTTCAAGATACTGTGCTAGTCTTTTAAAATCATCATTATCAAACATCTCTTCCATTCTTACTTTTCTTTTTTTATCACCATTTGGCAATAAAAGCATTTTTTTTGCTTCAAGTTTCCCAAATGCTTTTAAAGACTTTTTATAATATTCTCTACCTTCATCATCATTATCCCAAATAGCAATATAATTTTTATTATAAGCAATTAATCTTGGAATATTATTATAAATGCTTTCTGCATTAACACAAGGCATAACAATATAAGATGATAACTCGGACTTTAAAAATATTTCTAATGCATATTTATCATGTATTCCTTCAACTAAAATTAATTTTTGTTTTTGTGTAAAAAAGTCCCAGTCAGAAACACCGAGTGCTTCATATACAGGTTGTAATTCATTCATCTTCTTGATATCTGTTTTTACACTTGTTATTTTACTTAATTCAATATTCTTTTTGTTTTTATCCTTTTGTACTATATAAATATATTTTGTTGGTATATATTTTGGGTCTAATAAATGGTGGGTATGTGTGCAATATATAACTTTTCCATCTTTATTTGAAATATTTTTTATCATCTGGCATAATCTTTCCTGAGCAACTGAATGTAAATAAGAGCCTGGCTCATCTAACAAATAAATAATATCATTATTTGATCCAGTAGATTTTGGATTATATTTTATTTTCATAACAAAATTAAAAAACCATAAAAAGCCTTTGCTTCTTTCTTCAATTTTAAAAAATCTGTCTTTATCCCCCTTTTTCTCAACAATTTGTATTTTCAAAACTCTATTATTTTCAATTTGTAATTTTATACTTAAACACCCACTATCATCTAAAGATATTTTTCCCCATTCTTTAATTAGAGTTTTATTGATTTCAGCTTCAACATCGCTTAATATTCCTAATTTAATATTTTCTTCAGGCTCTTTTATTATGTCAAAAATAGAGGAATCAATTTTATTAAAAGCTCTTTCATAAATTCCTAACCACCCATATAAATCTGTTGAATCAGAAGGAATTTCTATTTCATTTTTAGGTCTTTCAATAAAATCATCATTGTATATAATATATGGCAATCTACTTACTATTTCCTTTCCAATTACTTTTCCATCTTCCTCATCATCAATGACCGAAACTTTATATTCTTTTGTATCTAAATTTCTAGAAATTGTTATTTCAGAAAAATTTGGTATTTCCGAATACTTCATCCTAAGATTTTCGTCTGAAATACAATTAAGAAAATCAGATTTTTTAACAGAAATTTCAGCTTCAATTGTTGCTGATTCTTTATTTTGTGGATTATAAAAATTCCTTAGTTCTCTTAAATGTCTTCCCTCATATTCTTTATCATTTGCATAATCAAATGCAAATATTGCTTGTAATATTGTTGTTTTGCCTGATTCATTTGTTCCAATTAGAGGAACCAATTTATTTTTCTTAATATTTATCTCCATAGGTCCTTCTATAGCTCTATAATTTCTTATTGTAAATTTATTATACTTCATCAATAATCACCTCTTTTTTTATAATTTTATATTCCATATTCCTTGTTTACCTGATACCTCTTTGTCATCATTTGTTTTTTCAATTAACTCTAATTTCCAGGCATAACCAGTTCTATCATATTTATGACCATAAATAAGTTCATTTTCTTCAATTATTTTTTTATTTATTTCATCATTTAATTCAATACAATCAAGAATTTTAACTTTTGCAACAATCCTTGATTGAGGATACTTAAGATTAAGATGCTCAAATTTTTTCATTGCATCCTTATCTATACCTTTTCCTGCATGAATTAGCAATTCTCCTCTATAACTATATTTCCAACTTCTAAATTCATATTTTTTTAAACCTTCTGCAACTAATGTTGCCCAAGGTTGTTTTAACGTAATTACTCGCATTCGTTTTTAAATCCTTCATAAGTACTAAAAGCTAACATATACAACGATTTTAAAATATCAGGATTTGTTGAACGTAACTCACTTATTACAGTGTCATCTTCAACTACGAATTCATTATTTTCTGAAATTATTTCATCTATAATGATTGGTAATTGTTTGCATATTTTATAAAATGCATCTTTATCTCCTGTTACCTCTTCATAAAACTTATCTATTGATACTCTCTTTATATGTTCATTTGAAACACGTTCATAGTCAAGAGAAACATTCCATACAATATTCTGACTTCTCTTTGCAATTATTTCTACTAAATAGCAGTCACAGTTGTCATCATTAAGTATTTGAGTTGTCATTTTTAAAAAAGTTTTCTGAGCAGCAGAAGAATTCATAGTATTATGCTTGTTTTTCATTTCAACATAAACTCTGCTTCCATTAGGCCTAGTATATATTACATCAAATCCTACATTTGGAACTTCACAATTATCAATATATTTAAACAAATTTTGATGAAAATATCCAATAGCATTAGTATTTGTTTTATCTCTCTGTCTTACCAATTCATTTTCAATTACTTCTTCAATTGTTTTTCTATATACTTTGCTATCAAAAGTTAGTTTAATAGGATCAATTATGTTACTATTAAAAGAATGTAAATCAATACCTTTCAAAGTGTTATCGTATGTTTTTATAGTGTCTGAAACATGTTTTTTAAAATCATTTCTATCAATAAAATCTAAATCCCACATTATATTTCACCTCCATTTAATGCATTCATTATTGATTCTCCAACGCATTTTGCTAAATTAACAGGAACTGCATTTCCTATTTGTTTGTATATATCATTCATTTTTCCTGCAAAATTCCAACTATCCGGAAAAGACTGTATTCTTGCATATTCTCTTGTTGTAAATGGTCTGCTTTCATCAGGATGACATCTGTCAGTTTGTTTCATCATTGGGGAACAAGTCAATGTTAAAGATGGTTCATCCCATGACAATCTTCTTGCTATACCTGTTCTTCCACCACCCATATAATAACATGATTTCATATATTCTTTAGCAACATCATCTGGTAAATCTCTCCAATAGCCACCTGGTGGAACTAAATCAAATACTTTCTTTTTCTTTTCAGGATATTTTGCCCCAACTGAATCAGGAACATTTTTAAGAACATCTCTTAATACAGGTTTATACTCATGAGGAGCAGGATATTCAAACTTAACTTTGTCAATTAAATCTTTTCTTATTCCTATGATAACAACCCTTTGTCTTTTTTCTGCAACGCCATAATCCCATGCGTTTAGAACTTTCCATTCAACTTTATATCCTAAATCTTCAAAAACATTAACCATAGTTTCGATTGTCTTTCCACCATCATGTGTTGTTAAACCCTTTACATTTTCTGCAAAAAACATTTTTGGCTTAAGTTGTTTTATAAATTCTGCATAATAATAAAACATTGTTCCTCTAACATCATCTAACCCAAGCTTTTTACCAGCATAACTAAATGATTGACATGGATATCCTCCAGAAATTAAATCAAGTTCTCCTTCTTTTAAATTGAATTCCTTTAACAAATCTCTTTTTGAAACTTCAACAATATCTTCATTTAATACATTCCATTCAGGTCTATTTAATTTTAAAGTTTCACACGCAGTTTTATCTATTTCAATAAGTGCAACTTCTTCAAATCCTGCTTGTTCTAAACCTAAAGCAAGACCACCAGCTCCTGCAAATAATTCTATACATTTTCTATTTTTCATTTTATACCTCATTTCTTTATGATTTTAGGGTTTGGGCATTCCCACATACGAATTTCGTACGGGAGTACAAATTCATTGCTTGCTAGACAAATATTATATTCCCAATGACAGCAATGACACATCTATTACACCCTAACTATATATCTCTATTTCTTGTCATATTGTCATTACTAACTAAAAAATCATTCTTCTTCAGTAAGTAATTTTTTTAAATCATCAATAGATTGTTTTTGTTTTTTTATTTCTTTTTCATTATCTTTAATATAATTTTTCATTACTTTGATAACTCTATTTTTATCTTTCTTATTTAATTCAGAAATAGTATTTAACTCTTCTAAATCACAGTTATCTAATAATTCCTTGATAACCATTTTGATATATAATTCATCTTGCATTTGATTAACTATATCATCTAGTACTAAAATTGGAGCATTTTCTGGCTTAATAACCATACTACTATAAGAATTATTTACTGTTGAATCTATTTCTTCCTTACTATACTCACATAGTTCCATTAACATCTCTAAAGATAGATTTAATACTGAACTTAACTTCTTTAAAGATAATACATTTGGTTTCTTTCTTTCACCTTTTTCGATTTTAGCAATCGTATTATTATCTATACCAGTTATTCTTGATAACTCTCTTTGAGATATATTAATTTTCTCTCTAGCTTCTTTTACTACGCTAGCTAAAGTTTTATTATCCATTAAATTACACCTCTTCATAACTTCTTAATACCATTTTACCACAAAACAGATTATTCAACAATATTTTTGTGATTAAAGCTCACAAATTCTATTGACATCAATTAATATTAAGTGTTATTATTATATTGTGAGCATACCTCACAGTATAATTTCTTTCTTTAGTTGGTAATCTTTACATAGATATATTTATATCTAGAGTCTAAATGAAAGGAGGATTAATTTATATGGATGCTAGAGAAACTTTAAAACTTATTTCAAAGCAATGGTGTAATCTTGATGATTTAATGAAACTTGCTGAAATAGGTAAAAATAATGCCGTTAAACTTAGAAGAGAAATAAAAGATGACCTAATTGATAAAGGTTATACTCTTCCTAATAACAGATTACCAATGATTGAAGTCGTTAATAAGTTAAAAATCAATATTAATTACTTAGAAAAAATGGCTAAAGAAAATTTATAGAAAGGAATTATATGAAAACAATTGAAGAATTAAAAAATAGTATTGTCGATATTAATTATATTATTGAAAATATGATTAGAGAAAATGGTTTATATTGTTTGCTTGGAGAAGCTAAAGTAGGAAAATCTGCTCTAGCTCTTCAAATAGCAAATTCTGTTTGTAATGGTATTCCTTTCTTAAATTTAAAAACAAATAAAACACCAGTTTTATATTTAAGTACGGAAATGAATCCATCTGAAACTATAAGTCGTATTAATTTTATGGAATGTAATTTAAAGGAAAATGATTTTTTTTATACTTTTCCAGAAGATAATATGACACAAATAAGCATATTAAAAGTTGAAAAAGAAATAAGTGAATTTAAGGAAAAATATAACGGCAAATTAGTATTCATTGATATGTTTAATGGCATAAATTTTGGAAGTTATTATGATTTAAACAATTACCAAGATATGAGTCAAAAGATATTTCCACAATTGCGTAAATTATGTAATAACTATAATGTTACTATCATCATAGTTCATCATTTAAATCGTAAAGGTAAATCTTTAGGAAGTACTGCTATTGATACTTGTGTAGATGGTAAACTTGCATTAAAACAAGATGAAAACATCAAATCAACTTTCTATTTAAATTATGAAAGTAGAGATTATAAAGTATTAAATTACGTACTAAAAAGAAATGATAATTTAATTCTAAGTATTGATGAAAAAGCAGAAGAAACACTTAATCCAAATTTAATTCAATTTTTAAAATATGCAATTAGTAAAAAAGAGTTTACTTTTACTATTTCAGAAATGGTTAGTAAATTAAATTTATTTATTACTCCACCTGTCTTAGGTAAACTAATATCAAGTAATAAAGATGAGTTAGAAAAGTTAGGATTATTTATAGAATGTAAAAGAACACAAACAGAAAGACTATATACTGCTAAATATAAGGAACCTTTGGAAATGCTTACTGATAATATTTTTTCAGAAAGTAATAGTAATAATTTAAATTCAAAGGAGGATAATGATTATGGCAGTTAAATTATTAGATAAAAAAGAATGGACAAAAGATGGCCGTAAATGGATTTTTTATGACTATGTTAAGAATTTAGATGGATCTAGAAGAAAGTATAAGTCAAAGAAGTTTTTTACTAAAACAGAAGCGTTAAAAGCCGAAAGAGACTTTTTAACAATTAATGCTGATAGAAGTGATAAAGATCGTAATATGACTTTTAAAGATTTATATACACTCTTCTATGCATACAAAGAAGATAAAGTAAAATATACTACTTTAAAAACTTATCGTGATAGAGAAAAATTTTTCAAAGACTTAGATAATGTTAAATTAAAAGATTTTAATATTGAACACTTTGAGAAATGGAAAAAGCAAATAAATTCTTATGGGTATACAACTAATCATAAAAATCATTTATTTAAATTCTTTAAAGAATTATTAAACTTTGCTACTAAATGGTACAACTTTAATTTTACGGCAACTTATAATAAAATGACTAATTTTACTGACCCAAACGAAATACCAAAAGAAATGTTATTTTTCACTTATGAAGAATTTAAAAAATTCATATCGGTAGAAGATGATATTCTATTTAAAACATTATTTGAAACTTTATATTATTGTGGACTTCGTAGGGGTGAACTTAGAGGACTAACATGGAAAGATATAGATTTTAAAAATCAATATTTAAGCGTTAACAAAAATATTGTAGCAACTCAAGGTGATGAAAAGAAACCATATATGGTAACTACACCTAAAACAAAATCTAGTATAAGAAATATTCCTATACCAAAAGTATTAATGGAAGATATGAAAGTATTATATGAAGTTTCTAAAAGACATTATGGATTTAATGATGACTGGTATTTGTTTGGAGATACTGATCCAATTACAAATGGAAAGTTAAGACATAGAAAAAACAAGGATTGTAAGTTAGCAGAAGTTAAACAAATTAGAATACACGATTTCAGACATAGTTGTGCATCGCTTTTAATTAATAGTGGTGCTACTATAAATGTTGTAGCAAAGTATTTAGGACACACAAAAATAGATGAGACGTTAAATACTTACTCTCACCTATTTAAGAATCAATTAAATGAAATAATTAATATTATAGACAAACTAAATTAAAATGGGTACCTATTTGGGTACCTAATACATATATCAAATGACTTAAAGCCCTTATAAACAAAGTATCCCGCCATTTTTGACGGGATTTCAGGGGGTTTCGGTAAGTATATCTACACAAAAAACAGTAGATTATACTTCATGATAAATAGTAAAAGCTACCTATCATGTAACTTAATAATAACTAAAAAACTCTAAGATGTCAATTTTATTTCCGAAACTTTCCACTTCTTTACACTTAACTATGTATAATTGATTCAATAATCTTTTTCTTTAATAGTTTTTCTTCTTCTGTCTTCTTTAATAAATACTGATAAGAATCTTCTCTCGCTCTTCCGGAGTTTCTCAGTTGTTGCTTCTATCAATACAGCGTTCAGCCTTTTAGCATAA
>CAVLCG010000048.1:0-10319 GCA_963661445.1 bacterium
TATTCTCTTTCTTCTTTCTTTTCTTTTTCATCTTTAAGAAGAAAATTAAATCAATTAATAAAAATACACCAATAACTACATATCTAATAACTTCTTCTACTGGTCCTAATAAAAATATTTCATAAATAGCAAAGAAGTTAGCAGCTATAGTAATTAAAGTAAGAATTAATAACCATAGACGATACTTCTTTTTCTCTTTTTTCTTTTTCATAAACTCTTCCTCCACTTATACCTTATCATTATAGCTAATTTTTTTACATCTTTCAATAAACGTAGCTAAATAACAGTAAAATCTAGTGTAAAGTATTAATTAATTAAGTCTAAATAAGACAAATATTGTCGATTTAATGTTATAATTTAGATACTAGGGGAGGTGTCTTTATGATGAAGAAAACATTATTTGGTCTTGTTACTATGGGAGTAGTTTTTATGATGCCTAATGTATATGCCAAAGAATATATTGTTTTAAATACTCCTAAAGCTTTTAAAGATAGTCCATCAGGTTCTAGAATTACATCTATTTCCGATGGTGGAGTATTAACTACACTTAGCAAAGTAGTAGTACTTGAAAAGACTAATGAAAGTGGTTATGGCTGTAAATCACCTTGGTATAAAGTATCTTATCAAGATACTACAGGATATATCTGTTCAAGTGATCAAACAATAATAAAAGAAAGTGATGTTAACTTAGATGGTGATTTTGAAAAAGAAATGCTAGCTAAAGGGTTTAATGAAAGCTATTTGTCAGCCCTTAAAAACCTACATGAGAAACATCCTAACTGGGTATTTAATGCTCTTAAGACTAATTTAGATTTTAATGAAGCGATTAAGAATGAAACAATTGGTGAAATATCATTAATCAATGGAAGTGATGAGTCTTTAAGAAAGACGGATGATAATGGTAACTATATAGAATCAGTTAAAGAAAAAGGATGGTATCAAGCAAGTAGCAGTGCAGTAGGATATTATATGGATCCTAGAAACTTTTTAAACGATGAAGGAATTTTTATGTTTGAAAACTTACAATACAATAAAGCTATTCAAACAACAGATGCAGTAAAAAGTATAATTTCTAATACGTTTATGGATAGTGATGAGTATTTAAACTATTTTATGAAAGCAGCAGAAAGTTCAAAAGCAAGTCCTACTTATCTAGCTAGTAGAGTAAGACAAGAAAAAGGAGCTAATGGTTCAACAGGAGTAGATGGAGCGAAATTTACTTTTTCAAAAGATAGTGAATGTATAAATCGTTATCGTAATAGTAGTAGCTGGAACATTTTAAATAACTGTGGAACGGATACATCTTATAGTGGTATATATAACTTCTATAATATTGGAGCTTATGGAACTTATCAAAGTCCAGTAATAAGAGGATTAATTTGGGCAAATGGTGGGTATGACGCTAGTGTAACTAGTTATATGAGACCATGGAATAGTAAGGAAAAAGCTATTATTGGTGGAGCATTGTATATAGCAGATGGGTATATCAGTGCTAACCAACATACTTTATACTTACAGAAGTTCAATGTAAGTCCTAATGCTTTAAACTCAACTTATACACATCAATATATGTCTAATATAAAAGCACCTACTAGTGAAGCTTTAACTATGTACAAAGGTTATAAGAATAATGATTTATTAGATAAAACTTATGAATTTTTAATACCAGTTTATGAAAATATGCCAGGAGTTAGTGAAAGTCCAAAGACTGATGATGATAAGAAAGAAGATACACCAGTAGTTAGTGTAATTGATGTTATTGAAGCAATAGTAGCTAGTGGTTATCACTTAACTAATAATTATCTATCAGGAATAGATGTTAATACTTCAAAGACTAATCTTGAGAATAAACTTAAAACTATCTATACTGGTTTAACAGTAGTTAGTGTAAAAGATAAATATGGTAATAATAAAAATGATGCTTTAGCAACAGGAGATGTAGTTACTATTTCTAACTCTAAAGATACTAAGGAATATAAAGTAGTTATCTATGGAGATAATAATGGCGATGGTGATACTAGTATTATAGATTTATTAAGATGTCAGAAATACTTACTAGGTAATAATAACTTAAGTGATGCTGAACTAATCGCTAGTGATGTTGATAAAGATGGTTTAATTACTGTAGTAGATTTATTAAGAATTCAAAAAAGTATATTAGGATATAGTAAAATAGAACAGAAATGAGATGATTAAAATGACTAAAAAGAAAATATTTATCTTCTTCCTTTTATCCTTCTTCTTTTTTTGTGGTATAGATAATGTCTTTGCAGCGACTATTAGTGTAGCAGGTACTACAAGCAGTGGAGTAGTGGGGGGAAGCGTTACTGTTAATGTAACAGTTAATGAACCATCAGGTCTTGGAGCATGGGAGTTTAATGTATCTTATGATAGTAATAAATTAACACTTACTAGTGGGGATACACATGTAGTTGATTATGTTCAAAGTCAAGGTCAAACAAAAAAAACTTATACTTACAAGTTTACTGTAAAAAATGAAGGTAATGCTACAGTTAGTATCGCCTCATCTAACTTTGTTTCCTATGATGAAGCGACAAGATCAGCTCCCAAAGATTCGACTACTATTAACTGTATTAAAAGAGAAACAATAGTAGCAAACTATAGTAAGAATAATAATCTAGCAAGTCTTTCAGTAAAAGATTATAAAATATCTCCCAACTTTAGTAAAAATGAAACTAACTATACTCTAGAAGTAGAACATGATGTTAACAAAATAACAATTGAAGGTAGTAAGGAAGATAGTAAAAGTAGTGTTACTGGTCTAGGTGATAAAGAAGTACATGAAGGAGCTAATGCCTTTGATATTGTAGTAACCGCTGAAAATGGTTCTACAAAGACTTATCACTTAACCGTAACTGTAAAAGAACTAGATCCAATTAACATTAAAGTAGATAAAAAAGAAATGACTCTTATTCAAAAAGAAGAAGAATTAACTGATAAAGTACCTAATCACTTTGAAAAGACTACTGTAAAAATAAATGATAAAGACGTTTTAGCCTATCAAAATAAAGTCTTAAAACTAACAATAGTCGCCCTAAAAGATAGCAAGGGAAATATTAATTTCTATGAATATAGTAATAATAACTATAAACTATATAAACAATTAACTAGTGGTAATATCTCTATTCATATTCTTGATGCTAAAAATATTCCAAGCGGTTATAAACCCTATAAATTAAAAATAGATAATATAAAATATACTGGTTATAAACTAAATAAAAGTGATTCATTCTTTCTAATTTATGGAGAAAATGTTGAAACTGGTAAGAAAAGCTTATATAATTATGATGAGGTAGAAAAAACTATACAACGATATAATAAGGTGGAAGTTAAGAATAGTAGTAATAATGATAAATATCTTATTCTTGGACTACTAGGATTAGTTTTATTACTTCTTCTTGTCTTACTAGGACTATTAGGCAGTAATAGAAAAAGTAGAAGTAAGAAAAAAATAAAGAAAAGAATTGGAGATAAATATAATGGAGAAGAAAAATTCTAAGAAGAAGGTATTATGGGGATTAGGAATACTTTTTATACTACTAGTTATTATTGTAATTATCTATTTTGTAATTGGTTATAAAAACGATCAGATAGAGTCTAAAAAGAAGATAGATAGTGTTGTAACAAGTTATAATAATTTTAAATCACATATTGATTCTTTTAATAAGGAACGTGACAATTTCTATCAAGTGGTAATGAAAGATATGTATTATGAAGATTTAAAAAATAATGATAGTAAGTATAAAGAAATCATTAGTAATTATACTAAGACTATTGAACCATTAGAAGAAGATTATAAAGAATTGAAAGATAAATGTGTTGATGTTTTATATCCTGATGTGTCTGTTAATAATAAATGTGAAGCTTTTGTAATAGGGTATGAGAAAGCCATAAATTCTTATGTTAGTGATATTAATAAGTATAATGAAAATATTAAAGATTATAATGATGTCTTAGAAGAAAATGATACTAAGATAGAAGAGGTTAAATTAACTATAGATTATATAGATGTTGATGGTGATAGAAAATATTTAGGAAAGAATTAAAAGGTGAGTTATGGAAGATTTAGAAAAAACAGTAGTAATGCCAAGTCTTAGAAAAGAGCTTGATAAGAAAGAAAAGAAACCTAAAAAGGGAAAGATTAAGACTATTCTTAGTAGTCTAGTAATTATAGGTAGTAGTCTAGGTTTATTTCTTTTCTATGGACCTTTTAATTTCTTTCGTGACTTTTGGATAACTTCAGCGATGACTACAATGACTCATCAATATTTAGCTACTTGGTTTTATAATGATGATGTGATTAACAAGGTCTTATCCAAAAATCATATGGTAGAAGTAGATGATACTACTAATCCAGAATTAGTTAATATTAGTGATTATAATAAGAATCAGACTATTTATAAAAATGAATATGAAAAAGAAATACTAGATCATGAAGAGGGAGCTTTATATAAGTTAATTGATATTAAAGGAGCATCTTATCAAGGATATTTAGTAGCAGTTTATGACCCATCAAGAATATCAATTGCTACTACTAAGTATTTAGGTAAAAGAGGAGAAGCGATTACTACTGTTGCTAAAAGAGAAAATGCTATTATTGCTATGAATGCTGGTGGATTTTATGATCCTGATTGGAATAGTAATGGGGCACAACCACACGGTACAGTTATTTCTAATGGAGTAGTAGTAAGTGACTTTGATGATGCTAATATGAGTGGTGGTTTTGTTGGATTTACTAATGATAATAAATTAGTACTTGGTAAGTTTAGCAAAGAAGAAGCTCTTAAGATGGGTATTCGTGATGCAGTTGAGTTTGGACCTTTCTTAATTGTTAATGGTAAGAGTAGTTTCGTTAAAGGTAATGGTGGATGGGGAATAGCTCCTCGTACTGCTATTGGTCAAAGAAGTGATGGAATTGTCTTATTCTTAGTAATTAATGGTCGTCTTGCTACTAGTATTGGAGCAGATATGGGGGATTTAACCGAGATTATGGAAAACTATGGAGCCGTAAATGCTGCTAATATGGATGGAGGAAGTTCATCTGAGTTAGTTATCAATAATAAGATTATAAATCATCCAGTAGCAGCTGGTACTAATGGATTAAGAGATATGCCTACTTTCTGGGTAGTTAAATAAGCACTTAGGTGCTTTTTGTTTTGAAGAAATTAATATCAATAAAAATAAATTTTTTCTTTTTTCACATACTTATCACAATTTATTGATAATATTAAAAAAAAGGAGGATACTATGATCTATAAAAAATTAATAAAACCTATTTTAATTCTTATTCTATCATTAGTAACAATATTTCTTTTATATCTAATTGGTAAAAATATATATCAAGCTAATATAGATAAAAAGCTAAAAGATAGTACTTGGATTGATAAAAATGTAACTATATCTACATCTAATATAAGCGATGATGTTTATATAGTTAATAAGAATAATAATATTACTACTTATAATATGCTTTATCAGAAAAATGTCACTAGTAAAATAAATAATATGCTTAAGACTAATAACTATAATATTGATAATTTACTAATGATATATAATCCTTATGGTACTAATACAAATTCTGTTAATGTATACTTTTTGGATAATGATGTAACCCTTACTTCATATAAAATAGAGGTTAGCGGTTATTCTACTTACGAAAATGAGTTGGTAGAAGGTAATAATTCGTATGAATTGATTGGGTTTGTTATGGGTAAGAAAAATAACTTAACTTTAACATTTACTGATAAAGAAGGTAATAAAACTACTAAGAAATACACACTAAACTTCACCTCTTATAAGATAGATACCGATAATAAAGTAAAAATAGTAAAAGATAATAGTAAAGAATTAGAAAATGGCTTGTTTGCTATCTTAGGAGATTCAAGTGATGATGATTATATCTGGTTAGTTGATAATGATGGTGTTGTTAGAAGTGAGATACCTATTATTGGTTATAGAACTGTTAATTTATTATTTAAAGATAATGAAATGTATTTTAGTATTTCAGAAAGAAAAATAGCTAAGATGAATAATCTAGGCCAAATAACTAAGATTTATAATTTAGGTAAGTATAAACTACATCATGACTATACTTTCGATGATGATAAAAATAATCTTTTAGTTTTAGCTAGTGATACTACTAAAGATTCTTGTGAAGATGCTATTATTAAACTAAATCTTAAATCAGGTAAAGTAGATGATGTATTTTACTTAGAAGAGGTTTTACAAGATATTAGAGATAGTGCTTACTATAATAAAGATGAGGTGGCAAAAGAGGTAGAATCAGTAGGCGTAGATTGGATGCATATTAATACTATTAATTATTTATCAGGCGATACTGTTATATTAAGTTCTAGAGAAACATCATCTATTATAAAAGTGAGCGATATATTTAATAATCCTAAGATAGAGTATATTCTTGGTGATGAATCATTCTTTGATAATTATGATGCTAAGAAATACTTATATACTAAAGTAGGAGATTTTACTATAGCCGGTGGACAACATACAGTAAGTTATATTCCTACATCTAAGGATGGAGTATACTATTTAACAATGTTTAATAATAATATTGGTATAAGTACTACTGTTCCTAAGTTTAATTGGGCTAGTATTGGTCTTAAATATAGTAGTCCTAAAGATAATGGTAAGTCATATTATTATAAATATAAAGTAGATGAAAATGCTAATACCTTTGAACTTGTAGATAAGTATGAAGTACCATTTTCTGCTTACATGAGTAGTGTACAAAACTATAATGATAGTACTATAGTAAATTCTGCTCAAGCCTGTACTTTTTCTGAAAGAGATAGTGCTGGTAGTATAAAAAGAAGTTATAAAGTAAACTGTAAAAGTAGTATTTATAGAGTATTTAAATATAGTTTTAGCAATTATTATTTCAAATAAAAGTGAAAAAAATATATAAAAATCAAAATTCTTTTCAGTATAATGAAAAAACTTGACATAGTATATATTTAAAAGTATACTCTATTTAGAGGGGATAAACTATGGGAAAATTAATAAATAGAAAAGGATATCTAGACTTTTTAATTAAACTAAAAGATAAAAATATAATTAAAGTCGTTACAGGAATTAGAAGATGTGGTAAGTCAACTCTATTTGAATTATATAAAAATTATTTACATGAAACAGGTGTCAGGGATGAACAAATAATAAGTTTAAATTTTGAAAATCCTAGTGATATGAAATTTTCTGATTGGAAAGAGTTATATAATTATATAAATGATAGAGTAGATTCTAAAAAGATGTATTATGTTTTCTTAGATGAGATACAAATATTAGAGCATTTTGAAAAAGCAGTTGATGGATTATTTCTTAATAAGAATATTGATTTATATATAACTGGTTCTAATTCTTATATGCTATCGGGAGAACTTGCCACTTATCTAACGGGAAGATATATGCAAATACATATGTTACCATTATCATTTAGTGAATATTTAGAATATTATGGAAGAGAAAATGAATTAAAAAAATATAATACTTACATAGAAAATGGTGGTTTTCCATATTTGTTAAACTTAGATAATAATAATGAACTTATAAATAACTATTTAGATGGGATATATAATACGATTCTTCTAAAAGATGTTGTTTCTAGAAATAATGTTAAAGATACATTAATATTAGAAAGTATAGTTAAATTTCTTTTTGATAATATAGGAAGAATAGTATCAACTAATAAAATAAGTGCTACACTAAATTCTAATAATAGAAAAAATTCAGTTAATACTATCGAAAATTACTTATCTTATCTTTTAGATAGTTATTTAATCTATAAAGTATCTAGATATGATATAAGAGGAAAAGAGTACCTAAAAACAGGTGATAAGTATTATGTATGTGATTTAGGACTTAGAAATTATCTATTAGGTGGTATAAAAGATTTAGGTTCTATTTTAGAAAATGTTATCTTTTTAGAACTAAAGAGAAAAGGATATCAAATATATATAGGCAAATATGATGATTTAGAAGTTGACTTTGTTCTAAAAAATAATGATGGACTAAAATATGTTCAAGTAGCCTTATCAGTTAGAGATGAAAAAACTTTAGAAAGAGAACTTAATGTTCTTACTAAAATTAAAGATAACTATCCAAAATATTTAATAACTCTTGATTATGATAAAGTTGATCATGAAGGAATAAGACAAATACCAGCCCTAGATTTTCTAACTGGGGAAATAGAGTTGTAGGAGGTAATGAAAATGGAAGAATTAATAGCTGAAGAAATAATTAAAAATGCTCTATCAGATAGTAAAATGATGAATAACTTGTTTAAAGTTACAACAGACATGGACTTTTTTGTAGTAAAAGGAAACCCTAAAAGAAAATTAGCAGACTGCTTAGAAAGTTTAAGTGATGATGCTATAGATATGATATATTCAAACTATCGAGTTGTTGTTATGGCAAATAATCATTTAAAAGATACTACTGATAGAAAAGAGCAGGAAGAAAAACTAAAGAAGATAATTAAAGAAGGTTTTAAAGACTTTATTACTACTGGTGCTAACTATGCTGATATTAAAACACTAGAAGGATTAATGTTGAATCAAAAATTAACAGGTAATATTTTTGACCTTTTATGTGATGGTTTTGTTTATCAGTATAAGAAAGATAATGAATATATATTCATTCTACCTGATGAGTTAGTAACTATCTATAAAGAGGCAAAAGAAAGTGGAGAATTTGCTAAATTAGTAGAGTCTGAAGCTAAAAAGTATTTTTCTACATATTTACTAATTAATGGTATAGTTAAAAAGACAGTAATGAAAGATATTTTAGTTAACCATCATGGTTTTGATTTAACAGATAAACAAATAGAATCATTATCTGAAAAAGAACTTAATACTAATGATTACTATAGTCTTGCTGGGGAAGAGTTAGTAGAACAACTTTCAATGATTAAAGATGAAGAACATTACTTAAAATTTAATGATAGGGAAATAAATAGTTATTTCAATTTTATTGGTATATTTATGAGAGAAATAGAAGAGGCTTTAGGTGTTAAATATAAGAGTCGTACTATGGTATTTTTAGTATTATTACTATCTGATGAATATGAAGATGGTAGTCTTAAAGACTTTGGTTTACCTAAAAAAGAAACTGAAGCCTTAGAAAGTATCTTAGAAAAGTATCATGATGAGATAAGATATTGGTGTTTTGATGGTAGAACAAGTGGCGAAGAAGAGTTTGTTGAAATAGCAGAAGAAGCTGTTATGAGTAAAAAGCCAAAGAAAGCCACTTTAGATAATTGTTTAGCAAATACTGATAAACAGTTATATGATGATGAAGATTTATCAAAAGAAGATGCTTTAAAGAATCTAGATGAGATATGTAACCAATTTGAAATGGCAGAAAACTTAGTAAAACTAAATAATAAAAGTATTTATGAACTTAGAGAGAGTTTTGATTACTTTGATAAAGGTTTACTATTCTTTTATGAAGATAAAGATGATATTAAATGTTTAGTACCAGATGATGTAATTGAAGCTATAAATAATAAAGAAAATGATATGGAAGCGAAATATGCTAAAACTTTAGTATCTGCTTATATGGGAATGAACTGTGTTCTTAGAAAAGAAAAGCTTCAGGAACTATTAAAAAATCATGACTTTAATTATGATATTAAAAAGTTAGATGAATTAGTTAAAGAAAGCGACTGTTATATTTTAAATGATAAATATTATAGTATGTATGAGGAGTTTGAAGGTGATGGCTTAGAGGAAATGTTAAAAGATAAAGATAAATTTTCTAAGTATAAATCTGCCGATTTATTAAAATATAATAACGAATTTACTTTCTATGAAAAACTTTGGGATTTAGTAAAGAGTGATATATCTATCTCATCTTTAAATAGAGATAATTACTTCGATGAGTTAAGACAATTTGCTAAAGAAAATTCATTTACTAAAAGTAATATAGAAGAAATAGCAGAATATTATAATATTGATTTATCAACTAGGTTAAGAGATAAAATGATGAAGCTATATAATGAATATAAAGATTCTATAAGTATTTGGGCTTATAATGGTTATACAGTTTCAGAATATAACAATATGAAAAAAGAATCTAAAAAAGTAGGACGTAATGATTCTTGCCCTTGTGGCAGCGGCAAAAAGTATAAGAAATGCTGTGGGAAATAATTTTAAAATAAGAAGATTATCGCATAAAAAGTGGTAATTTTTTCTTTTTGACAAATCAAATGTAAAATTTATATGAAATAGGTTACAGTTCAGACTAGATAAGTAAATAAATAGCTTGTTTAGTCTTTTATTATT
>CAVLCG010000049.1:0-10284 GCA_963661445.1 bacterium
GATTCGAACCCTAGACCCACTGATTAAGAGTCAGTTGCTCTACCAACTGAGCTAACAGCCCATGAATTGATTTACTACGTTAGTATAGCATAGTTTTTTTTAAAATGGAATACCCAAATTGTAGTAAATCAATGATATTTTTAAGAAAACTAACTATTCTTCCATTTTTTCATGAATAATTCTTGTAATTCATTACATTTATCAACGTCCATTGGTGGTACATCTTTTAAGGGATTAGTTATTCCTAACTCTTCATATTTAGAAAATCCCATATGATGGAATGGTAAAAATTCTACTTTTTCTATATTTTTTATTTTCTTTAAATATTCTACTAATGAATCAATATATTCTTCACTATCCATCATACCAGGTACAACTACTTGTCTAATCCAGACTGGTTTACCACTTCTATTCATCGCTTCAATAAACTTTAAAGAATCATCCATCTCTCTACCTGTTAAATGTTTATAACCTTCTCTTGTTGTAAACTTAACGTCAAATAAGATTAAATCAACAAGACTAAGTATCTCGTCATAATCACCTTTTCCAACACCACAAGTATCTAAAGCGATATGAATATCTTCCTTCTTTAATTTTTTACAAACATCAGTTAAAAACTCAATTTGAAGAAGGGGTTCTCCTCCAGAAAAAGTTACCCCTCCAGAATTTCTTTTAAAATAAGGTTTACTTCTTAGAATCTTCTTAACAAGTTCATCACTAGTAATATTATCTTCTCTTTTAACCCACATCTCAGGATTATGACAATAAAGACAACGAAGACGACAGCCTGTTAAAAAGACAACTGTTCTAATACCTGGTCCATCAACAAGTCCAAATGTTTCAATAGAATCGATTGCACCTTTCATTTACATCTTCTCATGGAAAGTTCTTGCAATTACTTCCTCTTGTTGCTTTCTTGTAAGTTTATTAAATCTAACTGCATAACCAGAAACACGGATTGTAAGTAGTGGATATTTATCAGGATTATTCATAGCATCAATTAATGTTTCACGATTTAGTACGTTTACATTTAAGTGATGTGCTCCTTGAATAAAGTATCCATCAAGTAATGATACTAAGTTTTCAATACGTTCTTCTTCACTATGTCCTAAAGTAGTTGGCACAATTGAGAATGTATTAGAAATACCATCACGACAACAATTAGCCCAATCTAATTTTGCTACAGAGTTAAGGGATGCTATAGCACCAGATGAGTCTCTTCCATGCATTGGATTAGCTCCTGGAGCAAAAGCAACTCCTGCTTTCCTACCATCTGGAGTAGCACCAGTATTAGAACCATATACTACGTTTGAAGTGATTGTTAAGATTGATAGTGTTGGATGTGCTTTTCTATAGCAAGGATGTAGACATAACTCTTCATAGAATTTATTAATTACTTCTTTAGCAATATCATCTACTCTATCATCATCATTACCATATTTAGGATAGTCTCCTTCAATTTCAAAATCAACAGTTATACCATCTTCATCTCTAATTGGTTTTACTTTAGCGTATTTAATAGCTGATAGTGAGTCTACTGCCACAGAAAATCCAGCTACACCATAAGCCATTAATCTATTAACATAAGTATCATGTAGAGCCATTTGACCAGCTTCATAGGCATACTTATCATGCATATAGTGAATAATATTCATAGCATCAGAGTAGATTCTTGCTACTTCATGCATCATCTTATAATAAGCATCTTTTACTTTATCATAGTCAAGTACTTCATCAGTCATCTTTTCAAAACCAGGAATAACTAAATCACGTCTTACTTCATCAACACCACCATTTATGGCATATAACAAAGTCTTAGCAAGATTACAACGAGCACCAAAGAACTGCATATCTTTACCAATACGCATAGCTGATACACAACAAGCTATACCATAATCATCACCCATAGATGGGCGCATTACATCATCATTTTCATATTGAATAGAGTCAGTGGCAATACTTACTTTAGCACAATATTTTTTCCAAGGTTCTGGTAACTTATCAGCCCATAAAACAGTCATATTAGGTTCAGGGGCACTTTCTAGATTTTCTAGGGTATGAACAATTCTGAAACTTGTCTTATTAACTAATGTTTCATTATCTGTTGTCATACCACCTAATGAACAAGTAACCCAAGTAGGATCACCTGAGAATAATTCATCATATTCTGGTGTCCTTAAATGTCTTGCTGCTCTTAGTTTAATAACAAATTGATCAACTATTTCTTGAACATCACTTTCAGTTAGAGTACCATTTGCTAGATCTCTTTCAAAATATATATCAAAGAAAGCATCTACTCTACCTAAACTCATAGCAGCCCCATTATTTTCTTTAATAGCAGCTAAATAACCAAAATAAGTCCATTGTACTGCTTCTTTAGCATTCTTTGCTGGTCCTGAAATATCAAATCCATAGCTCTTAGCCATTTCTTTAATTTCATTTAAAGCTCTATACTGCATTGATATTTCTTCACGAAGTCTAATGGTCTCATCATCCATAACTGTTATTTTCATATTATCCCAGTCATTTTTCTTACTCTCCATTAAATAGTCAATACCATATAAAGCTATTCTTCTATAATCACCTATTATTCTTCCACGTCCGTAAGCATCAGGAAGTCCAGTTAATAATTTATTATGACGAGCATGTCTAATCTCCTCTGTATAAGCATCAAATACACCATCATTATGAGTCTTAACAAGATTAGTATCTTTTATAAAATGTTCAAGAGTAGGATCCATCTTATAACCATAAGCTTCTAACTCCTGATAAACCATTTTTATTCCACCTTTAGGAACAATTTCTCTTTTACCAAGTTCATCAGTTTGAAGTCCAACAATTACATCATCATCTTCTGAGATATATCCTGGTTTAAAAGCATTAATTCCCGCAGGATTTACGGTATCTATATCGATAACATGTTTTTTAACTTCTTCTTTACACATATCATCATAAACTTTTAAAACTCTTTTAGTTTTCTCTGTTGGTCCTACTAAAAAGCTTTCATCGCCTTCATATTTTTTATAATTTTTCTTTATGAAATCTTCTACATTAATTTCTTTTGTCCAAGCTCCTTCATTAAAGCCTTTCCATTCTTCTTTCATCTTTCATACCTCCTACTTCTATAGTATACCATGTATCAAGTTTCTTACTCAAATATCTTAGAAAAATTTTACAATATTTTACCAAAATAATAGAAAATAACTATCAAAGTTATTTCCTAGTTTTAATTATGTAATTTAAGTGTCTAAAGCCATCTTTTACTGTTCTAAGATGTGATTTACTCCCTCTTCCATCTTTATATAGTATAATTGGTATCTCACATATTTTTTTATTACTTTTAGCAAACTTATAAATTATTTCTGTAGCAAATTCCATTCCTTCACATTCTAAGATAGGTAAATCCTCTTTAATTACTCCTCTTAGCCCACAATGAAAATCAAATAAATCTACTTTATATACCCTTCTACCAATAAAAGACAGGATAGGAACACCTATCTTATGAGATAAACTCATAGCCCCTTTTTCTATTCCGCCCTTAAATCTATTACCATTTACTAAAGAATACCCTTCTTTCAATTTAATTAAATAATTATCAAGCGATGAAAAGTCATAACTATCATCACAATCACCATAGATAATATACTTTCCATAACTATTATTTAATCCTGTTATTAAGGCCCTACCATACCCTTTTTTAGTTTCAATGCATACTCTTGCACCTAACTTTTTAGCAATAGATATAGACTTATCACTACTACCATTATCAACTATTAATATTTCTCCATCTATATTATTTTTCTCTAAATAATCTTTAGCTTTCTTTATACAAATACCTATAGTTTTCTCTTCATTTAAACATGGCATAAGTATTGTTAATTCTTTATTTAATTTCTTGTTTTTTTTCATAAACATAAACTACAATTGTTGATAACATCAAGATAAAATAGATTCCTACTATTACATAAGTAGTAGTATAAGTATTGGGATTTTCTTTTATATTTTCTTTAACTTGTGATTCAACCTTTTCCCATTTAGCATATAACTCTAGCACTTCTGGAGCATCCTTATCGATAACCGTTACCCTACTATCTTCCTTAAAGTCACTAGTTTTATACCATCCTAGAAATTTATACCCTTCTCTTTTTATATCTTTTAAGAGTATATCTGTTTCTCCCTCATAGTAACTTTCTGGATTATCGTTTGTAGCATCAAAAGTATTATTATATGTTACTTTCTTTTGTGTATCATCTACTAAATTATAAAAAATAGCTATACCTACTCCTCCAGAATATCCGCCAATGCCTAAAGTGATTTTTATTCTTTTTCCTTGAGAAATTGAGATGTCTGCTAATTCATCATATTCATCATAAGATTTAACATAAAATTCATAAAGTTCATAAGAATCAGTAGTGAGATAATGATCAGTGTCATAATCTGTCTCTAATATTTTATAACCATCACCATATAAAGCAGATATAACCCCTAGATAATCATAATTCCTCTTACTAACATCAAAGATAATCTTATCTCCTGCCTCCACTTCTACTAACTCATGAAGTTCTAAATTAGAAATATCAATTTCTTTGGCATTTACTCCTGGTATAAATATTATTAATGCTATTAATGTAACTATCAAATAACTAATTTTTTTCATATTCATCATCCTTTCTAAAAAACATATATATCCAAATCATCACACTAGGTAATAAGGCCCTATAGGTAAAAAATGTATGAACAATTGAATGTCTATATAAAACAAAATATCTAAGCATTGGTACTATACTTATTAATAGTAATATAATCTCCTTATTATTAAGTTTTTCTTTAGTATTAACCATATTATATAACTAATATAGCCCCTTTTTCTATTCCACCTTTAAATCTATTACCATTTACTAAAGAATACCCTTCTTTCAATTTAATTAAATAATTATCAAGCGATGAAAAGTCATAACTATCATCACAATCACCATAGATAATATACTTTCCATAACTATTATTTAATCCTGTTATTAAGGCCCTACCATACCCTTTTTTAGTTTCAATGCATACTCTTGCACCTAACTTTTTAGCAATAGATATAGACTTATCACTACTACCATTATCAACTATTAATATTTCTCCATCTATATTATTTTTCTCTAAATAATCTTTAGCTTTCTTTATACAAATACCTATAGTTTTCTCTTCATTTAAACATGGCATAAGTATTGTTAATTCTTTATTTAATTTCTTGTTTTTTTTCATAAACATAAACTACAATTGTTGATAACATCAAGATAAAATAGATTCCTACTATTACATAAGTAGTAGTATAAGTATTGGGATTTTCTTTTATATTTTCTTTAACTTGTGATTCAACCTTTTCCCATTTAGCATATAACTCTAGCACTTCTGGAGCATCCTTATCGATAACCGTTACCCTACTATCTTCCTTAAAGTCACTAGTTTTATACCATCCTAGAAATTTATACCCTTCTCTTTTTATATCTTTTAAGAGTATATCTGTTTCTCCCTCATAGTAACTTTCTGGATTATCGTTTGTAGCATCAAAAGTATTATTATATGTTACTTTCTTTTGTGTATCATCTACTAAATTATAAAAAATAGCTATACCTACTCCTCCAGAATATCCGCCAATGCCTAAAGTGATTTTTATTCTTTTTCCTTGAGAAATTGAGATGTCTGCTAATTCATCATATTCATCATAAGATTTAACATAAAATTCATAAAGTTCATAAGAATCAGTAGTGAGATAATGATCAGTGTCATAATCTGTCTCTAATATTTTATAACCATCACCATATAAAGCAGATATAACCCCTAGATAATCATAATTCCTCTTACTAACATCAAAGATAATCTTATCTCCTGCCTCCACTTCTACTAACTCATGAAGTTCTAAATTAGAAATATCAATTTCTTTGGCATTTACTCCTGGTATAAATATTATTAATGCTATTAATGTAACTATCAAATAACTAATTTTTTTCATATTCATCATCCTTTCTAAAAAACATATATATCCAAATCATCACACTAGGTAATAAGGCCCTATAGGTAAAAAATGTATGAACAATTGAATGTCTATATAAAACAAAATATCTAAGCATTGGTACTATACTTATTAATAGTAATATAATCTCCTTATTATTAAGTTTTTTCTTTAGTATTAGCCATATTATATAACTAATATAACAAATAATCATTAAAATTACTAGATTATTATTTAAATAGCAAAATGGTACTAAAAGCTTTAAGTTATTATAGATACTATTAAAGAAACCTTTTTTGACATCTATTAGTGAAAAGCCTCTTTCTTCAATATGACTATTTAAAAAATCAGAAGGTGCCTTTTTATAAACTATTATTAATATTAACCACTTGAGTATCCACATAAGACTATATCCTAGTAAAAAAGCCATTAGTGATTCAATGAAAAGTATTAGACTATCTTTAAAACTTTTCTTTTCACTAAAGTTAAAAATTATAAAAAATGGTAAGGTAAAAACTAAAGTTTCTGTTGTTAAAAAGTCAAAGAAGTTAGCTAATACTCCTCCTATGATAAAGAAACATATCACTTTACTTTTATCTTTATTTATAAGTTTAAAGGCTATTAAGCTCATTATATAACTTAGTAAAAACATATAAATATATTCTAAACAATAAAATGTTACATAAACATGACATAATAAGTTACTTATAAGAAATAGTACTGCTATCAAGCGATCTCTTTTATATAAATTATAAGTTATTAAAAGAGTAAGAGATATTAAAATAATACTTAAAAATATAAGAATACTTTTATAATCAAAGACAAGCAGTAAAGTTTTTACAAGGAACATGTTTCCATGCCAATATCTATAATATTCCTTATTGGGCTTATAATCAAAATAAGCTTTTTCCCTAGTATTTACTTTTTCACCAAATTTTTTAGAAGCATAGTATTTTGTAAGTATACTAGATGTTAATGGTTTCTTGCTATCTAATGAATATGTCAAATTAAAAGTTATAGGATCTGGATAATTATGAATAAAAAATGCTCTATTTTTTTGATTATTAAAGAAATAAATATATTTAATATAATACATTTCTTCACTACTTTTAACCATATTACTTTTAACTAGCTCCTTAGGTATTAAAGCGGTAATAATTAAAAGAACAATACAGATACTAGCTGTTAAAATAAACGTTATACTATACTTAACAAATTTTTTCATTCTACTCTCCTTTTAAAACAGCATGAACAACTAATCTACCTGTGTTTGAAGTATTACAAGTTGATAAAGTTAATATTTTAGAATTACTATCTATAGGTTGTTCAAAATCATATTGACTTCTATTTTTAATAGTATTTAAAAAACTTAAATAGTCACTATTATTATTAAAAAATGTTGTTAAATAATACACTTCAGGTTCTATTTCATAGACCGAAAACACTTCAAATATATATGTTTTATCAAATGTAATCAGTTTGATTATATGATTACTTTGGCTAAAATAATCTGTTGTAAATAATCTATCAATTTGACCAAACATAGTATTATCTAATCTATGATGTCCATATATAATAGTATTATTTAGTAGATTATTAAAATCATCCCTATAATCTGCAAAAATTGCTCCCTTTAATGAATATTTATGATAAAAATCATGCTCCAAATAATATTTATTGTCATTAGTTTGAACAACAGGATAATTAATAGTAGTTCCATCCACTATTAAATAAGCAACTGTATCATTATTTTGTATTTTATAACTATTTAAATCTATATTATTACTATATTCATATGTATTGTTATTTGAGTTGTCACTATTAGATTCACTATTGTCGATTACTGATTCATTAGTAGTAGCTGAAGGAGTTGTATAAACATCTTGATAATCTATTTTTTTTATTTCCTCTATATAAGTTTTTTTAGGCACTATTAAATTATAAATAGATATAATAGTTATCAAATATAATGATGCTATTAGAAGATATTCTGGGTGGCTTCTCATCTTAATAAAGAAATCATTTATTTTCAATTTTTTGCTTTTAAAAATTCTTTCTAGAATAAAAGATAAAGCTTTGCATATTACATTATTGATAAATTCAATCACTATACTAAATCCAGCACTAGCATAATAAAATATTTTTAAAATTTTCATTTTAACCCTTACCCATAGATTATACCAATTATTATTGTAAATATAACAGCAAGTACTAATAATGAAATACCAGTAATTTTCAATACTTTATTTTTTTTCTTAAACCCAATAATACATAAAAATATTATTCCTAGATATAGAAAGAAAAATAATAATATCATACCTAAGCGCATACAAGCACCTCTTTCCATCTTTATTATTATCATAGCATATTTTAGTCTCTTTTTTAAATAATAATTTTTATTTTTGTAAATTCTTTTTAGGGCTTATGTTTTAATTTTTCTTCTTTTACCTTATAATAAAGAAAAGAGGTGTCTAAATGAAAAAAAAAGTTTTATTTATAATTACTATTTTATTAACTATTATTACCACAGGTTGCACTAGGATAACCCAAACAATAACTGTTAATAAAGATAAGAGTGTTGATTTAGTTATTATTGAGGCCATTAAGGAAGAAAGTTTCACAGATAAACAAAAAAATACTATGATTGCCTCCTTAAACTTAGATAAACTAAAATCATCAGAATACACCTTAGAAAACTATAATTCTAATGGTTATGTTGGCTACAAAGTTACTAGACATTTTCCTAATATTGATAAAATAAGTAGTGAGGAAGAAGTGGTAGCTGACCTTGCCATTTGTAATATCACAAGTCAGCAATATTTATTTACAGTCAAAAAAGGATTTTTAAAAAATACTTACTATGGTGACTTTTACTCTTCTGATTTAAACTCATTAAAAAACAATATTGATAGTAGCAATGATATTTATTCTTCTTCTGAAATTGATATAGGTTTTAATCTTTCTGTCCCTACTAAGATAGGAAATAATAATGCTGGATATGTTAGTGGCGACTTAAAAAATGCTAATTGGCCAACTTATTGGGATAAACCAATACAGTTTGAGTTTACGCTATATAATTATAAAACAATATTTATTCTTATAACTTTATTTGTTATAATAATCTTTACTTTCATATATAAGTTAGTAAATAAAAGAAAAAAGAAATTAACTTTAGATAGTTATAATAATAATTCTTTATTTTAGTTAGTGAGGTTTTACAATGATAAATTTATTAATTAGTACTAGTAATTGTGCAGATTATGCACTTGCCAATATGCTTAACACCGTTCACCAAGTAGTTAATATGATAGCAATAATTGTTCCTATATTACTAATCATTTCTATCATCTTCTCTCTAGTAGGTTTTCTAGTTAATGTTGAACAAAAAAATAAAAGTAAAAAAATAATTCAAAAAGTAGCAGCAGCTATAATTGTTTTTCTATTACCAACTATCATTGATACTACAATGTCGCTTTTAGATTATGCTGGTGGAGATGTCGAAAGTAATAACTTTCAAGTAGCTAGTTGTTGGACTCTTGCAGCTAAAGGAACTATCTCTAATTCTAATAATACTACTAGTGAAACAAAAACTAATACTTCAACAACAAAAAAATCTTCTAACAATTCTATAACTGGTGACTTATCCGGATTAAAAAATTCTTCAAATAACAGTAATAGTAGTAGTAATAAAAAAACAAATAAACATACTAATTGGAGTCATTTGTCAAGATATTATCAAACTGGACAATATAGTGGAAATTCAGTTTGTGCAAATGGTTCTGGTAATACAGTAGGAGCTGGAGCTTGTGGATTGTGTAGTTATATGGCAACAAGATATATATTAACAGGAAAAGACACTAGTTTTATGTCATTCATGCATGAAGCTTGTAATACTGGTTTTTTTAATGGAATTGGGGCAACATGGCAAGTTGTTAGACAAACCAATACCTATCCTAATAAGTATGGTATAACTAGTAAAAATGTTAATCACAATGGTAATAAGGAAAAGTTATATAATAGGACTGTTAGTGAATTAAACAACGGTAATGTTGTTGTTGTTATGGTCGGATGTGGTAATCGAAATGTAGAACAAGGTGGTTTTAATGCCACATCTAATCAACACTTTATCGTTCTTGCAGATTACAATTCTAGTAATAAAAAAATTTATGTTTGGAATCCAAATCAAAACAATCAAGGATGGAAATCAAAAAGTCAATTAAAAAAATTTGTCTTTAACAAACAGTGTTTAAAATTATATGAAGTTATGAAAGTTAAAAGTTAAAGCT
>CAVLCG010000050.1:0-9673 GCA_963661445.1 bacterium
ATTATACCATGAGTCTTTTCTTTTTTTGTGTATTCCGATAAATTTTTACTCCGTCGGTGATGAAGAGTAACTTGAAAAAAACTTGGCTTTATGCTATTATTATAGTGCTTGAAGAAAAGAAAGTGGGTTATGGTTATGCCAAAAACTTCATATAAAGATGATGAATTTAATAGACTGATTTGGCCTATTATTCAAAATGAAGAATATCAAAAGACAAAATTTTGTACACATCATGGCTTAAATAGATATGATCATATGGTAAGAGTAGCTTATTACTCTTACAAAATTACTAAATTGTTACATTTAAATTATCAAGAAGCGACTAAAGGAGCAGTTCTACATGATTTCTTCTTTAATGAAGAAAAGGAAAATAAAGTAGTAAGACTAGTAGAACACCCAGAATTGGCCTATTTGAATGCTAGTAAGTATTTTGAATTATCAGACTTAGAAGAAGATATTATAAGAACACATATGTTTCCAATTGGAAAAAAAGTTCCTAAATATTTAGAAAGTTGGATAGTAGATTTAGTCGATGATGTAGCAAGTATTTATGAAAAGTCTTTTATGATTAAAGTAAATATGAAGTTAAGTTTTAACTTGATAGTGATGTTACTAGTAATGTTTAGGAGATAGTATTATGGATATTAGAGAATTATTACAGGGTAAGACTGATAAATTAGAAATAAATGAAGACTTTTTCTTTGCTAAAGATTGGTATAAAAATACAGATATTATTGAACTAAAAAATGTTCACTTTACGGGTAATTTAAAAAGATACTTAGATGATAGTTTCTTCCTAGAAGGTGAATATAGCGGTGATATGATACTAAAAGATTCCATCTCACTAGAAGATGTAACCTATCATTTTTCTAATCATTTAGAAGAAGAAGTAACAGAAAAAGTAAAAAATATTGAAAATACTCTTGATATTCTTAGTGTTTTATGGGAAAATATAGTACTAGAGGTCCCCATTAGATTTAGTGAAGTAAGTGATTACTCGAATTATCAAGGGGACGGTTGGCATCTAGTAAGTGAAGAAGAGTATGAAAAGGAAGAGGGAAATTTCCCATTCCGTGATTTGCTAGAAGGAAAAGAAAAGGAGTGAAGAAGATGTTAAAATTAGATATTCAATTATTTGCTGTACCTTTCAGAAAGGTATCAAAAACACGTAAGAGAATGCGTAGAAGTCACAATGCTTTAACAATGCCAGGAATGGTAGCTTGTAAAGAATGTGGTGAAATGATTAAACCTCATCGTGCATGTCCTAAGTGTGGTAGCTATAAAGGAAAAACTGTAGTTGCTAAAAAAGAATCAACTGAAGAATAAGATCATAGTTAAGTGATCTTTTTTTGTATATATTATTTACTTTGTTTATTAACTTGTGATAGTATATTGCTAAAAAGGAGGGACGGTAAGTATGAGTAAGAAAGAGTTAATTAAAATGAAAAAAAAGTCTATTAGCTTTAGGAGTGGCTGGTGTTATATTAGGGACTAGTGGTTGTGGTAATAATGACAATAATGAAATAACTAGGGAAGAAGTTCCTTCAGAATATTATAATTTTGATAAATACTGTAAATATGTAATTAAAGATGGCGAAGCTTTACAACTATATAATAGTCAAAATATAATGTTATTTTATAATAAAGAAACTTATGATGTTAAAGAGTATAAATACAATAGGGAAAAGGGCTTTTTAGGAACTGCATCAGAACTATATGATTTGGTAACAGAAGAGATGTTAGAGTATTCCGATGGTATAGCAATTGGTTATAATGATGATAATGATTTTCTTAAAGATTTGATAGATAACAATTATCAGGTGTGGCTTCCTGATGCTGGAAACTATATAGAAGGATATGAAGTAAATGACTATTATTCATTAGAAGAAATAAAGAAACTAGAACCACAAATAGAAACTGGTTTGCGAGCTATTAATAAGATTAAAGTAAAAACAAAATAAACGTAACTATCTGCTACGTTTATTTTATTATTAACTATTGAAATTCTTGATAAATGTCTGTATCAAATTGATGTTGATCATTACCAGTGGCTAATAGTTTAGAGTTATCTACTAAGAAATAAGTATATTCTAAAATATCTTGATTGTTAGAAGTTATAGGATCATCCCAAGTAAGATCTAAATGATACCAATTACTTCCTAGATTAACACCATTCCAAACATGTTTATCATTAGATATTTTATAACTCTTGACTTTTAAGTCTTCTAAGAATAATTCCATGGCATCAGTATAGCCTCCACAAAGACTATAGCCTTGTAGTAGAGGACCGTATGCTATATCTGATTGATAATTAATAATACCATTATCACTTCTATCTTTATCATACTTACTATGATTAATTATATAGTCATGACTTGCTTTTATCTTATCAGATATACTCATTGAATCGTTCCATATCCTAGACTCTACTTCTCTAACTTTATTTAATACAAGAGTCTTAACATTATCATTATAATTATGTTCAATGTTAATAGTAACTCTTCTAGCCTCATCATAGTTGGTAGTTATTCTTTTGAAACTGTTAAAAGGGTGAACAAAGTTATTGATAGTAGATAAAGTCTTTTGATCATCTGCTAAAGCCTTAACATTATCTAAACAACTAGTATCTTTTTTACAATAAAAGGTAAAACTTTCTACCCCGGAATTTAAGACAGTATAATATAAGTTTCTGACTTCCTCCATAGAGTCTGGGGAAAAGTTATTAGTTAATGATACATAAGAGAAGCTGTAGTCTCTTGTATAGTCATTAGATTCTGTTAAAACAACATCTTCCTTTGTAAAATTTTCCTTATAAAATTTGTATATCTCATCCTGATAAATATAACTACCTATAAAAAGGCCTAAAAATATAATTACAGTAACAAACTTTTTCATGGGCATCTCCTTTTAATTAATTTTAACAATTATGTTATTTTCTGTCTAGAATAAGTTAAAAAAGTTTAAGAAACGTTTGCACTAACCGATAATTTTTGGTAAAATTAATACGAAAGAATTAAAGGGAACGAGAGATGAAATGCTCTTTTTTTTAGCAAGTAGGAGGTAAGTTTATGGCAACAATATATAATGATGACTCGATAAAAATACTAGAAGGATTAGAAGCAGTTCGTAAAAGACCTGGTATGTATATTGGATCGACTGATAAAAAAGGACTTCACCATCTAGTATGGGAAATAGTTGATAACTCAATAGATGAAGCGATTAATGGTTATGGTAAGAAGATAGTAATAACTATTCATGAAGATAAGAGTATTAGTGTTAAAGATGAAGGACGTGGTGTACCAGTTGGAATGCACTCATCAGGTAAACCTACTCCTGAAGTTATTTACACTGTTTTACATGCTGGAGGTAAATTTGAAGAGTCTGGTTATAAGGTATCAGGTGGACTTCATGGTGTTGGTGGAAGTGTCGTTAATGCTTTATCTAAATGGATGGAAGTTACTATTGAACGTGATAAAGGCATCTACTTCATTAGATTTGAAGATGGGGGAAAAGTAGCACAACCTTTAAAAAAGATAGGTACTAGTAATAAAACTGGTACCATGGTTAGATTCTTACCAGATGATACAATTTTTTCAACTATAAACTTCTCCTTTACTACTATATGTGAAAGAATGCAAGAATCTGCTTTCCTTTTAAAAGGACTAACAATAGAAGTTAATGACTTAGAAGATGATAGACATGCTACCTTTCATTATGAAAAGGGACTAGAAGAGTTTGTTGATTATCTAAATGAAGGAAAATCAACTCTTCATAAGACACTAGTCTTTGAAGGCGTTAAAGATAAGATGGAAATAGATATTGCTATGCAGTATACTGATACTTATCAAGAAAATATTGTCTCTTTTGTTAATAACGTAAAAACTAGTGATGGTGGTAGTCATGAGGTTGGTTTTAAGACCGCTTTAACTCGTGTTTTTAATGACTATGCTAGAAATAATGGCTTTATCAAAGGCAAGGAGAAAGCTTTTGAAGGAAGCGATGTAAGAGAAGGACTTACTGCTATTATCAGTTTAAAAATACCAGAAGAATTATTACAATTTGAAGGACAGACTAAGGGGAAATTAGGAACTCCGCAAGCAAGAACAGCTGTGGATGCCTTAGTTACTGAGAAATTACAATTCTTTCTAGAAGAAAATAAAATGGTAGCTACTGATATAATTAATAAGTCTTTAAAGAGTAAAACAGCAAGAGAAGCGGCTAGAAAAGCCAGAGAAGAAGCAAGAAAAGGAAAGACTAAAGTATCAAAAGAAAGAGCATTATCAGGTAAACTTTCTCCTGCTCAAAGTAGAGATAAGACTAAAAAAGAATTATTCTTAGTAGAAGGAGATTCAGCAGGAGGTAGTGCTAAACAAGGAAGAGATAGACGTTATCAAGCAATTCTACCTTTACGTGGAAAAGTTTTAAATACCGAAAAGACTAAAGAAAGTGACATTTTAAAAAATGAAGAGATAAATACCATGATTTATACTATTGGTGCCGGCTATGGTTCTAACTTTGATATAAATGATTGTGAATATAGTAAAGTTATTATCATGAGCGATGCTGATGAAGATGGTGGTCATATTCAGTGCTTATTACTAACATTCTTCTATCGTTATATGAAACCATTAATAGAAGATGGAAGACTATATGTTGCTTTACCACCACTATTTAAGATTCAAAGTGGTAAAAATATCGAATATGCTTATACAATTGCAGAGATGCAAGAGAAGACGAAAGATAAGAAATGTGAAGTTCAAAGATATAAAGGACTAGGTGAAATGAATGCTGATCAGTTATGTGAAACTACAATGAAACCTGGTAGTAGAACTTTAATTAGAGTAAAAATAGAAGATGCTCAATTAGCAGAGAAACGTGTATCAATATTAATGGGAGACGATGTACCACCTCGTAAAGAGTGGATTGAAGAAAACGTTGAATTCTCCTTAGAAGATGATTATAAGATTTAGGTGATTAATAATGTATGATAGTGGAGAAGAATTTTTAAATGAACTATATAAAGATTTACATATATCAGAGATAGTTATGCATACAGCAGACAAAAGTGATAGTCCAACTACTAAGATAAGTAAGTATTTAGCTCGCCTTGATAGAGTAGTTGCTAAAGCTCATCAGAAAGAACATGACTGGAACTTATTTAAAAGTTTATGTCATAGTAAGTATGTCATCAAAGAAGAAGATATTAAAGAAGAATATATAGCTAAAAAGACTTCTCCTACTACTTCTCGTGATAAAGTAATATATAACACGATAACAGTTAGTAAAGATTCACTTGATACCTGGATAGATTTTCTTGGTAGTTTAGAAAATGAAAAAATGTGGGTAAAACTATGGATATTTAAAGGAATTACCTCGATGGGTAACTATAATGATGATAGAAAAGCTTTCTCAAGAAGAACAAAACATACAACTAGCCCTTTCCCGATGTTTGATCCCGTGATAACTTTAGATATTATTGATAAAGTTAAGACCCTTGTTAAGACTAATGATCAAGAACTTATAAATGATACTATTACAAGTGAAAGTTTTGCTAAACTTTATGCTTACTACTTTTCAATGAAAAGAGAAGAAATACTTAAAAGAAGTAAGACTACTAGTGGAGAGTGGATTCACTATGAAGGTGTAAATGATAGAATAAGATTAAGAAGTGATATCATCGGAAAAGGTACTTTATGGTGTATCGAAAATAGAAAAGATGCTAAAGAAGTATTAGAAAATGGAGTTATTGATGTTTATTATTCTTATGATGAAGAGTTAAAACCAACTATTCCAAGATTAGCAATTGTTAGTAATGATAAAAACATTAAAGAAGTAAGAGGAATAGGACATAGTCAAAATATTGAACCATTTATGGAAGATATATTAGAACGTAAATTACTTAGTTATAATTATAACGAAAAAGTAAATAAGACTTTGATTAATGCTAGACGACTAACTTACTTGACGGAGAAAGAAAACTATAGTAAAAGTGATATAGAGTTTCTTTATGAGATAAAAGAAAAGATAGGCTTTTTTGGCTATGCTAAAGACTTTCGAATAGAACAGTTGAAAGATAAGAGAAATATGCAGAAAGATTTAGCTTATTACTTTGATTGTCAGGAAGAGGAGATAGCTATCACGGAAGAATCAATTAAAGATAGGACTATTTGTTATTATGGTGATATTAGTGAAACCAAAGAAGAACTTAATGTTTCTCTTCCTAAATACGTAGTAGGTGATGTAAGATGTCCTAATTTAACATCTACTAAAGGATTAGAAAGACTAGAGGTAGTAACTAATGATTTATCTTTACCAAAGATAGATACAGCTTTACCAAGTTTAAAAGAAGTATGGGGTTATGATACAGCAGGTATTTTAGATAAGAAACAAGATAAGAAGATGTAGGTGATATAAATGGAGAAAACAAAAGAAATTATTGAAAAGATAAGAGAATATACACTTGAAGATATTATGGGGGAAAGATTTGGAAGCTACTCAAAATATATTATTCAAGAACGTGCTATTCCTGATGCTAGAGATGGATTAAAACCAGTTCAACGACGTATACTTTATTCTATGTATAAAGAAAGGAATACTTATGATAGACCTTATAGAAAAAGTGCCAAAACAGTAGGAGACGTTATTGGTAATTACCATCCACATGGTGATAGTTCTATTTATGAAGCAATGGTTAGAATGAGTCAAGAGTGGAAGAGTAGATATCCATATATTGATATGCATGGTAATAATGGTTCTATCGATGGTGATAGTCCAGCTGCTTATCGTTATACAGAAGCAAGACTTTCTAAGATTAGTAATGAAATGTTAAGAGATATTAATAGAGATACCGTAGAGTTTGCTCCTAACTTTGATGATAGTCTAAAAGAACCTACCGTTTTACCAGCTAGATTTCCCGCTCTTCTTGTTTATGGAACACAAGGTATTTCTGCTGGATATGCTACTAATATACCACCTCATAACTTAGGAGAAGTAATAGATGCTGCTATTTATTTAATAGATAATAGTGAAGCAACACTTGAAGAGTTAATGAACTTTGTTAAAGGGCCTGACTTTCCAACCGGTGCTATTATTGAAGGAAAGAAAGGACTACTTGATGCCTATCAAACTGGTAAAGGTAAAATTATTATCAAGAGTAAGTATGAGTTTGAAGATAAGAATGGCAAAACATCGTTAGTAATCACGGAAATTCCTTATGAAGTTAATAAAGCTTTACTAGTTAAAAAGATAGATGATATAAGACTAGATAAAAAGATAGATGGAATAGTAGAAGTAAGAGATGAGTCTGCTCAAGATATTAGAATTGTAATTGACTTAAAGAAAGGGGTTAATAAAGAATTCTTAGTTAATTTCTTACTAAAGAATACTGATATGCAGATAAGCTACAACTTCAATATGGTAGCAATTGTTAAGAAAAGACCTAAACTATTAGGACTTAAGAATGCTCTAAAAGCCTTTATTGATCATCAACAAGAAGTTGTTAGAAGAAGAAGTGAGTTTGACTTAGCTCATGCTAGAAAAGAACTTCATATCTTAGATGGTTTAAAGAAATGTTTATCTATTCTAGATGAAGTTATTAAAACTATTAGAGCTAGTAAAAATAAAAGTGATGCAAAAGAAAATCTAGTAAAAGAATATGCTTTTAGTTATGAACAAGCAGAAGCTATTGTAACTTTACAACTATATCGCTTAACTAATACTGATGTAGTAGAATTAGAAGAAAGATGTGCCGTTCTAGAAAAGATAATTGCCTCTCTTACTGCTATTTTAGAGAATGAAAAAATGCTTAAGAAAGTAATGAAAGAAGAGTTAAAGAAGGTAAAGAGTGAATATAATAAAGAACGTATCACTGAGGTTAGAGATGAAGTTACCGAAATTAAACTAGATACTACCGCTCTTATTCCTAAAGAGGATACCATTGTTACCATTAGTAGAGAAGGCTATATTAAAAGAACATCTATTCGTAGTTATAGTGCTAGTGATATTAAAGAACCATTACTTAAGGAAAATGACTACTTACTAGGTGAGTTTAAGATGAAGACTACTGATACTTTATTAGTATTCACTTCATTTGGTAACTATTTATACATCCCTGTTCATACAATTAATGACTTAAAATGGCGTGAACTTGGAAAACATGTTAGTAACCTAGTACCACTTCAAGAAGATGAAGAGATAGTAACAGCTATACCAGTAAGTGACTTTAATGATAAGAAAAATATTATTCTAGCGACTAGTCAAGGTATGATAAAAAGTAGTAGTCTAAAAGACTTTAAACTCACAAGATATTCTAAAGCTACTAGCTGTATGAAACTTAAGGATAATGATAGATTAATAGCAGCTTTCTATGATACTAAAGATGAAATCTTTATTGAGACTAGTAAAGGCTATGGTCTATGGTTTAGTAAAGATGAAATACCAGTAGTAGGAATTAAAGCTGGTGGTGTAAAAGCTATAACTTTAAAAGACGATAGTGTTATCTCTATCTTAAACTTTAATGAGTCAGACAATAAATACCTTGCAATTGTAACTGATAAAGGAACAGGTAAGAGAATGCATCTAAAAGATTTTGATAAAACAACTAGAGCAAGAAGAGGACTACTTACGATAAGAGATGTTAAGACAAACCCTTATCATGTAGTAGCTGCTTTCTTCCTAAGTCCAAAAGAAGAAATTGGTCTAAAGAATGGGGAGATTACTTACTATAAGGGAAGTGACCTTACTATCGCTGATAGATATTCTACAGGATCTACTTTAAGAAAAGGTGGAGTAGATACTGCTTTTAAGGTTGTAGAGTTAAATGATACAAATAATCAAGAGGAAGAAATAGAAATACTAGAAGTAGAAGAAAAAGAAAAACCAGATTTAGAAAAGTTAGATGCTAGGCTTATGACTATAGATGATTTTTTAAATGATAACAATTAAAAAAGTGTCCAATGGCACTTTTTCTGTTATATAACCTAGTTTTCTAACATACTATTTATTAGGTGAAGAATATGTCAAAAGAAAGTTTTAAAAGTTTTATTAAAGATAGACCAGAACTGGCTAATAGTGTTTTAAAAGGTAAAAGTACCTGGCAAAGTTTATATGAATTATATGACATATATGGAGAAGACTCTACTGTTTGGAATCAGTTTAATTCAACTAATCAATTAGAGACTACTAACAAGACAGGAAACTTTCAAGATATAGTTAATATTTTTAAAAATATGGATTTAGAAACTTTACAAAGAGGGGTTAATGGGTTAGAAAAAGCGGTTAGTTTATTAAGTGATTTAACTAGTAAGGATGAACCAGTTGTAAATACTTATCAAGAACGACCTATTAACAAATACTATGAGGATTAATGCAAATAGAAACTAAATTAAGAATAAAAAATAATCCCTATCTTTATAAATATTTACAAGAAAATTCTTACTGGTACAAATACTTGAATAGAAATTCATCTTTTATAAATCAAATGGAAGAAGAGATGAAAACTGTTTATAAGTTAACCACTAAAGATAAAATAGATAAGATTAAAGATACTTTATCCTTTGCCCAATCATTTATTGATATTATTAACTAATATGTTTTATGTAAAATTCTGTAATTAGTAACAGGGCGTAAATTTTTTTAAGGGGTAACTACAAACACTCCTTTTATTTTGATATAC
>CAVLCG010000051.1:0-9559 GCA_963661445.1 bacterium
GCGTAATAGCTATTGTGTGAAATACTGTTGAAGGTAATGACAAAGTTGATGCTTTTACTGAAAATATGGATACTTCAAAGATTATGATTCTTTTTCAAGAACAAATGTCACAGTAAGTAAGTTATGCTTACCATCTCTTGAAAGTACAGTTTAGCATCAAAGAAGTAAAAATGAGTTGTATAAGTAAAATTAATTATATGATTAGTACCTATGAAGATAGTTAAAAAAAATCTTAAAGAATTGAAAAATACAAAAGATTACTATGATAAATTAGTATTAAAGGTGCTAATGAAATAGTAAGCAGTAGTAATAGTATTATGAATGTGATTATTAAAAATAAATATAATAAAACTTAAACTGATGTAGTGCCTAAAAAACCGAAAATTAGTGTAATAATCATTTGTGCATAAATATTAGAAAATGGTATGAAAGATTAAGATAAAACTACAAATAACAGTATGCTTAAAAAGCATCGTGAAGAGTGACAGTTTTAATTTATCCTAATAAATAATAAAAGAAAAAGAGGAAGATGTATGAGAGAAAATGGAAATAGTTTACCTGCCGAAGATAAAAGTTTTGTAGATTTATTAACTGAAGAAAATTTGGCAAAAATAGATATAGATTTAAGATTAGTAGATTGCTTTAAAAGAGTTGCTGATAGGTTGCAAACTTACTTTAATGCTAATGGTTATACTTCTCAAAGAGATTATAAAAAATTTTTTGAAGAATATTTATTTAAAGATATGGACTCAAAATTAAAGATAATAGCTAGTAATGAACCATCTAAAATGGGGGCAGGAGGGTTTTATAGACATAACCAGGGAGTTACGGAAATTCATATTGATGAAACTTATTTAAATAATGAAAAAACTTTAGATTCAATATTTTGCCATGAATTTATTCATTTTTTAGTAATGAGGGAATTAGATGTTGCAGAATATCCTGATTCAGAGATAAAAAATGGTGGATTTATTAATGAGGCACTTACAGAAATGTTAACTCAACAAATTTATCCTAATAGTAAATCATATCAACCACAAGTGGATATGTTAAAATTTGCAAATTTATTAACTGGAAATGTAAACAATTATAGTCTTTTCTTGCGTGGTAAAGTTGACTGTAAGGGTGGAGCCAGTGCTTGGAAGAACTTTTTTTCATCTGCAAATGCTTACCAATATTCTTGGGAAGATAAAGGGTTTGTGATGAGACAAGCAATTAATGATCCTAATTATATAAATGCACAACGATATATAATTCAGGCAAATATTTTTCCCCATTTGATATCTTCTTTTAGCGATTATAGGAAATGGGTATCTGTATTACAGCAAAGACCAGTGTCAGATAATGATTTTATAGATAAGTTATTTACTGATATGGATAGAAGTTTGGTTAGTAATTTAGGTTTGAAAAATGAAAATTTAAAAGATATAGCATATCGACAACTTTTAGAATATAGACAAATTTCAGCTGCACTTTCAATGTATGATGGTAAAGATGTTTATGAGTTTGAAATAGCAGGACAGAAGGGTGCCATTGATAAAGATAGAAATTTATATGGTAAAGTTGCTTTGAGTAGTTATTCTTCTTCTTGGAATCCAAATACCGGTATTTGGGAATTAAAAGTTGGTAATGAAAATTTAAAATTAGATATAAATACAATAGATTTCACTAAAAGAAAGAAAGAATTATTAGAAAAACAACAATCTATACCAAAATATTTTTCTTCTAGTTCTAAAGAAGATGTTAAGTCAGTAGAACAAGTAGCAAAAAAAGAAGGACTAGTTAAGTTAGAAAAATTTACTTTACCAAGGGTGATACAAAAGAAAAATCCTACGGTTGTATATGTTGCTACTTATAATGATAGAATAGAGATACTAAATAACCCAACTCCAATAGGTGAGCTAGAAAATATTAAATCTGCACAATATATTGGTCTAACATCTACTGATTCAAAAATTGGAGCAATATATTCAAAACCATTAGATAACATTGATAAAGGACTTGTATTTTCTAAAATAAATCAAAAATCGTTGCAGTCTAAAGTAATTAGTTTACTTACTTCAAAATTAACCCCTACATTAAATATGAACCAAATTGCACAGTTAATAGAACAATATAGGCAAAGTGATGAATATGATGCTGAATATGACTTGACTGCTAAAGAATTACAAGCCTTTGCAATTAGACAATATGCAAATATTCAATATGAAAAAATGACAGAAGAGCAAAAGAAGGCACTTTATGATGATGTTATAAAATCAAATGAAAAATTTGTAATTTCAACGAAAGATGGTAAAGTGGATGTTTCATTATTATTTGAAAGTAAAGATATTACGACATTTAAAGGACAATCAGAATTATTAGTTGATACCAAAGGTAATGGTCTATATAATGAACAATTTGAAGTTTTATCAAAAGTTTCAGCAGTAAAAAAGACAAGTGATCCAAGTGTTATACAAACTAATTCTGAGGGTAATATAATTTTTTCTCAAAATAAGAAAGCTGATGAGAAAATGGATGAGGTAAAAAGTGAAAAAGAACAAAGTGCTGCCAGTGAGTTATTAAATGAATATAATAAACGATTAGCAGAATTACAAACAAAGTATGAAACGCTTTCTAAACAAATGGAAGATTTAATGCAACAAAATATATCAAATCCTATTTCTAATTATCAAGAGAAATTAAATGTTTTAATTCAAGAAAGAGATAAAGTTAGTGAAGAAATGAACCCAATTGTTAATAGCCAAAGAAATTTGCAACAGGTAGTTGATTTTGAAAAAGAACAAGAACATAAAGCAGTAATTTCTCAAGTTGAAAAATTACTTTCAACAAGAATAAAAGCAACTACTGATACGGGAAAATTTGTAAAAACAGATATGGGGATTTTCCCACAAATGGATACTAAGGATTCATCAATGTTAATAAAAGAACAGAGACAACTTATTCAAAGTTTAAATGATTTATATTTTAATGGTGAAATTGACTTAGGAAGTAAACAAAAGATGATAATAGAAGTTATGAAAGAATATCAAAAAATGATAAAGTCTGCGCCAAGATCTGGCTTGAACAAAACTGTTGATTATAATCAAAGAGAAAATAATCCTGATGTACCAAGCTTTAATAACATAGAACAACAGTATCGTCACAAATATAATTATGATATGATGAATGAAAAAGAAAAATTAGAAGAAGACAGAGACTTGAATAGATATCCGTTTGGCGAAAAAATGAAACAAAAGGATACTTACAAAAATCAAACGTTTGATATGGATGAATTATTTAGAGAACAACAAATAATAGAGGAAATAGATAAAGAACAAGAAGAAGTTAATCAAGAGCATCGAAGGCACATGTAAGAAAGGTAGAGATAATAAAGGAAAACTTATTAGATTGGTATAATAAAATACTTAAGACATGTTGGAAAAATGTTGAGATATAAAGAAATATTTAATTGCTACTTGTTTAAATAGTCAAGATAATTATGAAAGAATGATAAAACACTTTTTAGAGGACTAAAGTAAAGACAAATTTATATAAATTTGGTACACTATTAGTAACTAATGGAGGTAATATAATATGAAGCTTAACGCAAAAGAAATAAAAAGATTATCAGCAATTAAAAACTCAGTATATGATGATTTAAAAATTGAATTTTTGTATCATTCTAATCATTTAGAGGGTAGTACATTTACTAAGGAAAATTTAGAGAAATTGTTATCTTTAAAAAAGGTAGAAGGTGAACATTATTTAGATGATGTGATTGAAACTAAAAACTCATTAAATGTTTTTGATAAAGTTATAAATGATAGTGATAAAAAACTTGATAAATTTATGTTGTTTGATTGGCAACGTGAATTAAAAAAAGATTCAGTTGATGAAGAAATACATAATACTGGTTGTTGGAAAAAGTATGAAAACAAACTAAGAAATATTGATTTAAAGTTAGCATATCCAGATGAGGTTGATAATCTTATGTTTAATTTATTAATGGACTGGAATGAACTTATGAATCCAACAATAGAAGATATAGCAAAGTTTCATTATCATTTTGAATTAATTCATCCATTTCAAGATGGTAATGGTAGAATAGGAAGATTTATAATACTAAAACAGTGTATTGAAAGTGATATTGATTTGATTGCAATTGATAATGAATATGAAAAAGAGTATAAAGAAGCTTTATATAAGGCTCAAAAAACTGATGATGTTTCTTTTCTAGTTGATGTATTTAGTAAATGTCAAAGAAGATTAGATGAAAAAATGATAGAATATAAAAATACCATTGATTTGGTTAAGAGAGAAATAGAAAGTGAAGACAGCTAATGTCTTTTTTCATATATACTGCTAAATTAATTTTAATTTTAGTCTTTCTTTGCTATAATATAGTAGAAATGTGGTGATTAGATTTGAATATATATAATTTAACAAAAGAAGAGATGATTAGTTATGTTCTAGATAAAGGATATAAGAAGTTTTATGGAGAAGAACTATTTACTTGGTTATATCAAAAAAGAGTTACTAGTCTAGATGATATGACTAATCTAAAAAAAGAATTTAGAGAAATGATAAGTAAAGACTTTATCTTTGGAACTGTTAAACTGTCAGTAGTAGAAAAAGATAAAGATGTAGAAAAATACTTATTTACTTTAGAAGATAATGAACATATAGAAGCCGTATTAATGAAACATGATTATGGCTTATCATTATGTATTTCTTCTCAAGTTGGTTGTAATATGGGCTGTAAGTTTTGTGAATCTGGAAGAAGAAAGAAACAGAGAAACTTAACAACCGGAGAGATGGTAGAACAGATACTTTTAATAGAAGATAACTGTGGCATGCGAATTAGTCATGTTGTTGTAATGGGAATAGGAGAACCATTTGATAACTATGATAATTTATGTAATATGATTAAAATTATTAATGATCCTAAAGGACTTGCTATTGGGGCTCGTCATATAACAGTATCAACTTGTGGAATAGTACCAAAGATAAAAGAATTTGCTTCATTCCCATATCAAGTAAACCTTGCCATTTCCCTTCATGCACCAAATGATAAACTAAGAAAAGAAATAATGCCTATTGCTAAAGCATATTCTCTTAGTGAGTTGATGGAAGCTTTAAACTACTATATAACAAAGACTAATAGACGAGTAACTTTTGAATATATATTACTAAAAGATGTAAATGATAGTGAAGAAAATGCTAAAGAGTTAGTTAACTTAATAAAAGGAATGAATGCTTATGTTAATTTAATACCTTATAATGCGACAGAACATTTACAGTTTAGTAGATCAAATACTTTAAAAATTGCTAAATTTTATGATATACTTAAGAAGAATAATATTTGTGTTACCATAAGACGGGAGTTTGGTTCAAAAATTAGTGCCGCTTGTGGTCAGCTAAGAAGCAAGAAGGAGGAAGTATGAAAACGTTTTGTTTAACAGATCCTGGTAAAGTAAGAGATCATAACGAAGATAGTGTTTTAATAATAAATAAAAAGTCAGGAGATGTTTTGTTAGCGATAGCTGATGGAATGGGGGGCCATTCGGCTGGAGAAGTGGCTAGTAATATTGCTATTAGTTACTTAGGTAATCATTTCCAAGAAAGCTTTGAACATAAAGATAAGCTAGGAGCTGCTTCTTGGCTAAGAGATAGTGTAGATGAAATTAATAGATTGATTTTTGAACATGAGAAAACTCATCCAGAGAGTAAAGGAATGGGAACTACCTTAGTAGCAGCGATAGTAACAAAAGATTATATTTTATTTGGTAATATAGGAGATTCCTCAGGATTTGTTATGAAAGGTGGTCATCTTCATAAAGTAACATATGATCACACCTTAGTAAACTTATTAGTATCGGCTGGAGAATTAACCGAAGAAGAAGCGAAAGATCATCCTAAGAAAAATGTATTAATGAAAGCACTTGGAGCCAATGAAAAGGTTGATATTGATATATTCGATTGTGATATGAATATAGGTGAGATATTATTATCAAGTGATGGACTTACTAATATGTTAGAACAAACTCAAATAGAAGATGTTTTAAATGAAGATATAGATATAGAAGATAAAGTTATTAAATTAATTAGAAAGGCTAATAATCGTGGAGGAACAGATAATATTTCTGTTGCTTACATGCAATTAGGCGAAGAGGGTGAAGAAAAGTGATAACAAAGGGGCAAAAAATAAATAATCGTTATGAAATAATTCGCACTATTGGTGAAGGTGGAATGGCGAATGTTTATCTTGGTTATGATACTATACTAGATCGTAATGTAGCGATAAAAGTATTAAGAGGAGACTTATCAAGTGATGAGAAATTTGTAAGAAGATTTCAAAGAGAAGCTTTATCAGCATCTAGTCTTTCCCATCCTAATATAGTGGAAGTTTATGATGTTGGTGAAGATAATGGACTATACTATATCGTTATGGAATATATTGATGGCAAGACTTTAAAACAACTTCTTAAGAAACGTGGTAGTTTAACACTTAGTGAAGCAATTGATATCATGTTACAAATAACTGATGGTATGGCTCATGCTCATGATAGTTATATTGTTCATAGAGACTTAAAACCACAAAATATCATGATTAAAGATGATGGACAAATCAAGATAACTGATTTTGGTATAGCTATGGCACTTAATGCTACACAACTTACACAGACTAATTCTGTAATGGGTAGTGTTCATTATTTACCACCAGAACAAGCAGCAGGAAAAGGTTGTACTATTCAAAGTGATATTTATTCTATGGGAATTATTTTCTATGAGTTGTTAACGGGTGAGTTACCATTTAAAGGTGATAGTGCAGTTGAAATAGCTTTAAAACAGATGAAAGATCCACTACCTGATGTTCATAAGATGAATAAAGATATACCACAGAGTATTGAAAATATCATTTTAAAAGCAACAGCTAAGAATCCTAAGAATCGTTATCAAAATGTTAGAGAAATGTATCAGGACTTATTAACTGCACTAAACGATGATAGAATGAATGAAGAACCTTACGTTTATCCATATAAAGAACATGAAGTAGATGATGCTACTAAGGTGATGAAACCAATCGATGAAGGAGAACCTATTGCTACACCAATAGTAGATGATGTTGAGAAAAAGACTAATAAATGGATTAAGATTCTAGCAGGAGTACTTGCTGGTATCGCTCTTATTTGTATAACTGTCTTCTTTATTATTCCAATAGTCACTACAGAACCTGATGTAATAGTACCAGATGTTAGTAATTTAACAGTATCAAAAGCTGAGAAAAAACTACAAGATAAAGGATTTGAAGTAGCTACTAAGATAAAAGAAGTAGCCAGTGATAAGATAAAAGAAGGAAAAATAGTTAAGACTGATCCGGAAGCTGGTAGAAGTATTAAGAAAGGAACAACTATTACTTTATACCGTTCTAAAGGAGAAGATAAATACACGGTAAAAGATTATACTGGTCAAAACTATATAGCAGTTCAAACTGAACTTGAAAGCCTTCATAGTATAGATGTTACTATTGAGAAAAAAGATGTTGATACATCTCGTGAGTATGATGAGCAAGAAATAGTTGGTCAAAGTGTTAAGAAAGGTGAAAAGCTTGCTAAAGGAGATAGTATTATTCTCTATATTCCAAATATTAGTGAGGTTTATCCTGATATGCAGTCTGAAGGTTGGGGAAGAGAAGATGCTGAAGCCTTTGCTACTAAGTATAATCTAAATATAACTTTCCAAGAAGAAGAAACAACCGCTTATGAGGAAGGTAAAGTAATTAGACAAAGTAGAGCAGCAGGAAGTCCAATCATCAAGAATGCTAATATAACTGTAACAATTGCTAAGAAACCAAAAGAAACTATTACTAAAGATGATAGTAGTAAAGATAATACTAATAAAGATAACACTAATCAATCATCTAACAATAATAGTTCATCTAGTAAAGATCAACAAAATCAAACTAGTTCAAGTAGTAATACTAAAAATCAATAAGGGGGATTTTCTTAATGAAACAAGGACAGATTATAACACTACAAAAAAATCAGTACATTGTAAAAAGTGATGATATAAAAGTTTCTTGTGTAATAAGAGGGAAAATTCATAAACAACAACTTCTTCCACGTGTGGGAGATTTTGTTTTGTTTGATGAAAATAAACAAGTCATTGAAAAAATATTACCAAGAAAAAACAGTTTCTTAAGACCACTAGTAAGTAATATAGATCAAGCTATAATTGTAACTAGTGTCAAAGAACCGGACTTTTCCCTTTCATTACTTGATCGACTTTTAACTTTGATGGAGTTACATAAGATAGAGGGAGTTATTTGTCTTACTAAATTAGATTTAATAGATAAAGTGAAAAAAGATACTATCTTCAAGACCATGAATTATTATAAAGAACTAGGTTATAAAGTAGTAACTAATAATGAGTTAGATAAGATAAAAGAGATACTTGAAAATAAGACTAGCGTCTTTATTGGGCAAACAGGAGCGGGTAAGTCAACACTTTTAAATAAATTATCACCAGAGTGGAACTTAAAGACGGGAGAAATATCTAAAGCCTTAGGTAGAGGAAAACATACAACTAGAACAGTGGAGTTATATGACTTTCTAGATGGACAAGTTCTAGATACCCCTGGCTTTTCTGCTCTTAACTTTGAAGGCTTTACTAAAGAAGAGATAAAAGACTCTTTTAGAGAGTTTGCTAACTATTCTTGTCCTTTTAAAGATTGCTCTCATACCAAGGAAGGTGAATGTGAGATTAAAAGACAAGTTAGTCTAGGTAATATATTAGAAAGTAGATATAATAATTATTTACAATACTTAAAGGAGGTAAGTAAATGTTAGTTAGTGCATCATTTTTAAGTAGTAAAGATATACCTAAGTTTTTAACTAAACTTAATGATACTGATATTAATTATATTCATGTAGATGTAATGGATGGAGCTTATGTCAAAAACAAGACTATGCCTTTTAGAGAGATGAGACATATTAGTGATTATACTAGTAAAAGGTTAGATGTTCACTTAATGGTTAAAAATCCTCTTAAGTATATAGATGACTATGCTTCACTAAATACAGAGTATATTACTATTCATAAAGATATAGATGATGATTTATTAAAGTGTTTAAAAGAGATAAAAAGCTATTATATAAAAGCTGGTATTGCTCTAAAAAGTGAAGATGAGATAAAAGATATTATTCCTTATCTTCCATATATTGATATAATCTTAGTAATGTCAGTTACTCCGGGGGCGGGAGGACAAGCTTTTCAGGAGGAAGCTATTGACAAACTAAAAGAGTTAAAAATCTTAAAAAATGAATATAAAGGTAAATTTTCTTTCATAGTTAATGTAGATGGGGGAATAAATAATAATACTATTGATAAAGTAAAAGATTATACAGATATGGTAGTAAGTGGTAGTTATTTAGCAAATTCCACTAACTTGCAAGATACAATTGATACTTTACGATAGACAAAAAATAGTTTATAATGAAGAAGAATAGGAGGAGGGCTAATTTATGGTGCGACGGTTCGGTCGTAATTGTATAGTTGGAGATTAACCAACCTAATA
>CAVLCG010000052.1:0-9473 GCA_963661445.1 bacterium
CAATAATAAAAGACTAAACAAGCTATTTATTTACTTATCTAGTCTGAACTGTAACAACAAAATAGTCATCAGTCATACCGGCTATATAGTCAACTACTTTTTGTTTAGCACTAGTATTAGCTAAATAATTAGAGCTTTGATGAATTAAGAAATCTTTGTAAATCAAGCTATCAACATTATTATTTTCAACATCCAATAAATACTTATCATAAATCTTTCTCATACCCTTACTATATCTATCATATTCATCTTTAGTCAAAGAATACTTATAAATATGTTCATAATTGAAATCTTTTAACATAAATAAAGCCTTATAAACATTCTCACTCATCTTAATATATGGTTTATCTAAACTATTATTAATAATATCTAATATTATAGTATTCATAATTTCTCTATTAGTACTACCAAGTATATCAGTTATTTCCTTAGGAATATCTTCTCTTTTAATCTTTCCTAAGATAATAGCATCTTCTATATCTCTTCCAATATAACCAATAACATCACTTATCCTAACAACACAGCCTTCTAATGTCATCGGATGATATTTCAAACTCTTCTTAGAATCAACAAAAGCCTCTTTAAACTCTTTAAGAAACTCTTCTTTAGTCTTCTTAACGGGCTCATAAACTTCACTTACTAATTCACCATTATGACACATAATCCCATCTAATACCTGAACAGTTAAATTAGTATTAGTTAAATTCATATAATGATGAACTCCCTGAACATTATGAGCAAAAGAAGTATTTAATTCACTCTTGCAAATTTCATTTAGCATTGCTTCTCCACTATGTCCTAAGGGAGTATGACCTATATCATGAGATAGAGCTATAGCTTCTATCAAGTCTTCATTAAGATTAAGTGCTCTACCTATCGTTCTTGCTGTTTTACTAACTAATTGAACATGAACCATTCTTCTACTGATATGATCATTTTCACATTCTGAGAAAACTTGGGTTTTATCCATATATCTACTATAAGATAAAGCATGAATTATCCTATCAATATCGTGAAAGTATGGTGGTCTAATATCTTCAATTTCACTTCTTAATCTAATAGCTTCACTACTCTTAGTAGCATACTTACTTAAATACTTTTCTTTATTTAAAAAATTATCTTTTATCTTCTTTTCATTCATACTAACCCTTCTTAATTAATCTAATCATGGAATACTCACATAACTTTTTAGGAAATGGTATTTTTAACAACTCATCTGGATGTCTTGCTATTTGAATAGAGTTATTATTTTCATCTAATAATTTTTCTAAGACAAACTTGTAACTACTACCATCTGGGGAAAATATCTCAATTGTATCCCCCACTTTAAAATAATTTCTCTCTCTTATAACTAAAGCCTTATTAACACTATCATAACCAGTTATAACAGCAATATATTCTTGATTAGATACTTCTTGTCTACCGGTATAATACTGATCAGTATTATCTGCTTTTCTTAAGAAATACTGACTGGTACTTTCCCTATTTGCTACTGATGATAGTATTTTCATGTATTTGCTAGCAAATTCACTTGTTAAATTACCATTATAATAAGCATCTATTAAAGTTCTATAACTACCCACTACACTAGCTAGATAATAAATTGATCGCATTCTGCCTTCTATCTTTAGAGAAGTTACACCAAGCTCTATCAAGTCTTTTAAATACTCTGACATATTTAAGTCTTTAGTAGCCATCGTAAAGACTTTATTATCTAAAGTAGCAAAAGCAAAACGACAAACTTGAGCACATCCTCCCCTATTAGCATCTCTATTAGTTATATAATTAGATAAGGCACATCTACCACTAAAACAAGTACACATTGCTCCATGTAAGAATACTTCAACTTCTAATCCCGTCTTATCAATTATAACTTTTATTTCCTCTTTATTTAGTTCTCTAGCAAGCACCACTCTAGTAGCTCCTAATCTTTTATAAAACAAGGCTTCCTTACTATTAGTAATAGATGCTTGGGTAGATACATGAGCTTCTAATCCTTTATTAGCTAAATATTCTATTAGATAGGGATCACTTACAATAAAAGCATCTACTCCACACCATACTAATTCATCAATATAACTATCTAATTCTTCTCTATCACTATCATGAAAAAAGATATTTAAAGTTACATAAACTTTCTTCTTAAGATTATGAGCAAAAGTACATCCTTCTCTTAATTCTTCTTTAGTAAAATTAGTAGCATTTGCCCTAAGTCCTAGTTTTCTTCCTCCTAAATAAACAGCATCTGCTCCATATAATAAGGTTACTTTTAATCTTTCTAAATCACCGGCTGGTGCTAACAGTTCAATTCTTTCCATCTTTCTTCACCTGATATATTGTCTTTCTATTTAAAAATCCTCTATTATGTCCTACTAAGTTGTCTATTTCTTTAGTATTATTTATTTTAATATCACTTACAAGTTTATTAACAGTATCATTATCTAAATCATCTTGATAAACTATTCCATAATCTACATTCATATCTTTTAAATATTTACAACCATTAAATCTTTTTAAGGAGATAAAACTAGTACCAAACTCATCTTCTATTAATTTATAGTGTTGTCTAGACTTAGGTTCAATAACTTCTAGTCTTTCTAGATTACCACTATTAGTATTTAAACTTCTTCTACTAGTAGCTACCACAGGATAACCAATTACTAACTGCATTATTTCTAGCTTAGTATTTTCTCTTATCTTTTTTATCTCATCAATAGTTATTTCATTAGATAATACTACTCCCTTAACCCCATATCTATGATAAAAGTTTATAGTATCAGAATTAGTCATCATATAGTTTTTATTTATATATAAATTAATATTATAATTATTTTCTATTTTTAGTTCTAATAGGGAGTCATCATAATAAAGTACTCCATCTACATTCATTTTATCTATCTTAGATAATATCTTATTTAAATTATCTAAATCACTTTCAAAGAACATTCTATTAATTACTATAAAGCATTTCTTCGAATCATTTCTTAAGCTTTCTATCTCTTCAAGAGTAAACTTAATCTCATAATCCATAGAATAATCTTTTAAAGGAAATATATAACCATCTGCCAGACTATTTTGATAAAAGTCTTTATCTTTATTGTTAGCTAACACCAATACTTGCACGTTACTTCACCTCCATCATATAATAGCAAAAAATAAAGAAAGAATCAAACCTAAGATTTGATTCTAATTAACTATTTAACTACCTAATTTTATCTGGAATTATCTGTTCAACCGGATAATTCACTTTATCTGTTCAATAACGTTATCTGTTTAAAAATTTAAGAGTTGGTTTAATAAATCTTGATCATCATTCCAATCAATTAAGTTATCCTTTTTTATAGAACTTATTGAATTTTCTTCTATAGCTTTAAATTTTGACTTGGTTATAACTTTAACATATTTTTCGGTTGTTACAATGTTAGAATGTCCTAGTAATTCTTTAATAGACCTGTCCGGAAAGGTTTAATCTAAATTCATGTTATATATTGCACATATGATTTGTAAACGCATATCGTATCTATTCATATGGTTTCTATAAGTTTCTTTAATTATTCTAAATGTTTTTAAGCTCCTATTAGTATGTTCTATACTAATTCTTATTGAAGATAAATCTTTATTGTATTTTTTCTCCTCTTCAGTAAGTTTATGTAATTTAGTATTTTTAAACGGAATTTTGACATCATTCATTTCTTTTTGTATTCCTTGATAACCACTATCAAATTTACCACTTATTGATAAGTAATTCAGAGTCTTAATAATATTGCTATTTTTAATAATTAAAATTCTTTTGCAGTTTTCATCTATAATAATTGATTTTTAGTAGTATGTCTTTTCTTTTTGCCTGAATAACTTTCTTCTTGATTTAATGTTGGTCTTTCGATTGGTTGCTCAGTTACATCACCTATTATTGAAGTTACTTTTATTCCATCTTTCTCAATTTTTTAATTTCTTCTTCTATATTTCCAAAACTGAAATCATTATGTTTACTTAAAACTTCTTCCCCCCAATGAATACTGTTACATACAGTAGATAATGCCATATCATAATGAAATGCTATCTGTCTCATTCCACGGCAGTCTCTCCAATACGAAAATGCTAAAATAATCTACATTCATATCCGATTCCTTTGTTAGACCCGTTAATATGTACTTTTTTATATTCTAATATTAATATTTCTAATTGTTTTTACTTTCTAGCCATAATATAATCACTACTTTCTGATTATATTATAAACTTTTTCTTAATAATTGTCATTTTTGTCAGTAAACACGATTTTATCCTGCATTTATTTGATAAGTATCTGAACAGTACATCAATTATTATCTAAATCTTTTATAACATTATTAACAGTATTATTAAAATTAGTAAAATCACTAGAGTACCAAATAACTGGCAGTTGATTATTAAAGAAAGTATACTGCCTTTTAGCATAGTGTCTAGAGTTTTGTTTTATCTTATCTATTACGTCATCAAGACTAGCTTCATTATTAAAGTATGGAATAAACTCTTTATAACCAATAGCAGTCTTTAAAGCTTTAGAAGTAGTAAATGATTCTTTTAAAGAATTAACTTCATCTACTAGACCATTTTTAACCATTATATCTACTCTTTTATTAATTCTATCATATAAAGTTTCTCTATCAGTAGTAAGTCCTATTATTTTAACATCATATAATAACTTATTGCCATTATTATCTATATCTATATTATTTTCTAATTTCTTTAATTCTCTTACTAGTCTTCTTCGATTATTTTTATCCTTTGGTACATAGTTATATTTACCTATTCTTTCTAATAACTCTTCAGTAGATAACTCATCATAATCGGTAGAATCTTCTTCCTCACTAAAACGATAGTCATATAAAGTAGCTTTTAAATATAATCCTGTTCCCCCTACCATAATGATATTTTTCTTTTCTTTTAGTAATTTATCAATTAGACTCCTAGCATCTTTTTGATAATCATAAACACTATAGTTAGTATTAACATCGACATAGGATAACAAATGATGAACTACTCCATCCACCTCTTCTTCAGTAACTTTAGCCGTTCCAATATCCATTTTTTCATAGACTTGCATCGCATCAAAATTAATTATTTCGGCATTATAGTGTTTAGCAAGACTTATACTAAGAGCCGTCTTACCAATACCAGTTGGTCCAACAATTGCAATTATCATAATACTTAGTCCTTTCTAATTCATTACCCTTTTAAACATCTTCTCAAGTTCATAGTTACTATAAGTAATAATAGTTGGTCTACCATGTGGACAAGTGAAAGGGTTTTCACAAGTTCTAATAGTTTCTAATAAGTAATCAGCTTCCTCAAGTGATATATAATCATTTGCTTTAATACTCAACCGACATGCTAGTGTAGTAGCAGTTTTCTCAATAAACTTTTCTTTAGAAAATGTTCCTTTCTCGAGTAAGATAGATATAATTTTTTCAATAGAGTCTTTTTCTCTTCCTTTATAAATGAATGTTGGATGACGTCTTACTAGAAATGTATGATCACCAAACTCTTCTAGATAAACACCAATACTTTTTAAAACGTCTAAGTATTCTTTTATCTTTAAAAACTCATCTTTTGGATACTCTAATTTTATTGGTACTAATAAATCAGTAGTATCTTTATCTTCCTTACTTAATTCTTTCATAAATTTCTCATAGTTAATTCTCTCTGCTATCGCATGCTGATCAATTAAGTACATTCCTTCTTCATTTTCTGCTACTATAAAAGTCTTATGAATAATTCCTAAAGGATGCATCTTTTTAATACGATATTCTTCATGAGGTGTTTCATCTTTTATAGGTTGTTCACTATCTGTTTGAAAGTCAAAAGTTACTTCTTCTACTTCTTTTTCTAGCTCTATATCATTATCATCATCAAAGATACTTTTAGGTTTCTCTAGTGGAAGCGAATCTTCTACTTCATAAATAGTTTCCATATTTCTAACACTAGCATGTGGTATTAATAATATTTCTTTTAGTTTTTTTTCAATCAAACTAGTAACTAAACTTAATAATTCATCTAACTTAGAAAACTTTATATCCATCTTTTGGGGATGAATATTTATATCTACTAGAATCGGATCTACGGTAATGTTGATAACAATAACTGGATATTTATCTTTGGGTATATAAGTATGATAAGTATCTAGTATCGCTCTATTTAAAGTCTGATTCTTTATAACTCGACCATTAACAAGTGTAGTCATAACATTTCTTGATGCTTTAGCTACTTCTGGATAAGAGACATAGCCACTAATTATATAATCATCATTCTCACCATTTATCTCAATCATTTTTTTAGCAACATCTATTCCATATACGGCATAAATAACTTTTAATAAGTTTCCATCTCCTGTTGTATTAAGTAACTCTTTATCATTATTTTCTAGAATAAATTTTATATTCGGATATGACAAAGCCATCTTATTCATATAATCGATTATTAAAGATAACTCTGTTGATAAACTCTTTAAGTATTTTAATCTAACAGGAGTATTATAAAATAAATTTTTAACCGTAATAGTAGTACCTTTTTCTAGTGGGTATCTTTCTTTCTTGATTAATTGTCCTCCTTCTAAGTAAAGATAAGTACCAACATCATTGGTACTAGTTCTTAACTCCACTTTAGAAACAGAAGCGATAGAGGGAAGGGCCTCTCCTCTAAAACCTAGTGATGAAATATGAAACAAATCATTTAGACTCTTTAATTTACTAGTAGCATGTCTTGAAAATGCTAAAGCAGCATCTATTTCATCCATACCTACCCCATCATCTGCTACGGTTATTTCAAGAATACCTGAATCTTTTAATGATACTCTTATTTTACTACTATTAGCATCGATACTATTTTCAACTAACTCTTTAACAACATTTAAGCATCGCTCTACTACCTCTCCTGCTGCTATTTTATTAGCTAAATCTTCATTCATTACTTTTATTTTACTCATCTTTATCCCCCACAACTACTACTTTTATATTTACTACATACTAAACAAATTTTATATTCTAAATCCATATTAAAACCAACATTATCTTTCCTTGTTACTATAACATAGCTATTATTATTACAATTAAGAGAATTATTTTTAGGATCTTTCATATTTTCTAGATAACCCTCATTAATTAAAGTTGTAGCCAAAACTTTAGTACCATTTGCATCGTTTATCTCAGGAAGTAATCCTGTATGATTTAAAAAGTAATCAGTAGTAGCATTTTTCAATGTATCTTCATAATCTTTATATACTGTATCACGAGCCTTATTTAAATATTTAGAAACGGATACGACAGCTAAAGTTAACATTACTCCAAGTAATGTTATTGTAGCCATTAATTCAATCATTGTAAAACCCTTTTTATTCATTATTCTTCCTCATTTCTTAATACATTATATAAATTTTCTGCCACATCTTTTGGTAATATTTCCTCTAAAGATGTAAGTGATGCTTCTTTTATTTTTTTAAGTGACCCATACTTTTTAAGTAGTTCTTTTTTTCTAACTTCACCAATACCTTCTACCATATCTAAGTATGAAGCAAATAGTCCTTGTGATCTTAAATTCCTATGATATGTAATAGCAAAGCGGTGAACCTCTTCTTGAATCTTTGCAAGATAGATAAATAATGGACTATCTTTACTAACATTTAAAACATTGTTATCTTCATCTATTATAACACTAGTCTTATGATGATTATCTTTCTTTAGTCCTATTATTTTAATAGATAAGTTTAATGATTTAAGAACCTCTTTGGCAACAGCAACTTGTGTCTCTCCTCCATCCATTACAATCAAGTCTGGTAGATAATCATTTTCCATAATTGCTTTAAAATATCTTCGATAGATTACTTCTCTCATCGCCCCTAAATCATCTTTGACCTCACTCTTAATTTTATATTTACGCCATCTATTCTTTAACGGTACAAAATCTTGAAAGACAACCATTGCTCCTACATAGTAAGTTCCAAATAAATGAGAGTTATCAAAGCTTTCCATTACCGAGATATCTTTTCCAAGTAGACTAGATAATTCTTTTAAGGCTTTTCTTTTTAAGTCATCATCCATCTTTTCTTTTTCTATTTCTTCTTTTAATAAGATATTGGCATTTTCATTAGCAAGATCAAGTAGTTTCTTTAAGTCACCTCGCTTAGGTGTATTGACTTTAACTTTTAAATATTCACTTAATAAATCACTATCAACCACATCTGGTACTAATATCTCTTTTGGTTTTAAGTTTTTTTCATAAAAGTTAATTATATATCTCAATAAATCTTCTGATACTTCTCCAAATGATGATAACAAGTCATGACTTCTACCAAATAATAATCCATCTCTTATAAAGAAGACTGTTATTGATAAGTAATTTTCTTCTTTAGCAAAAGCAAATAAATCAAGATTATAATTATTCTTTAAGTCTATTTTTTGTTTAGTTAAAGTAACATTTATATCATCTAACATATTCTTAAGCTCTAATGCTCGCTCAAAGTTTAATTTCTCACTAGCTTTTTCCATCTCACTTTTAATTTTTTCTACTATCTCTTTACTATTACCATTTAAGAATCTAGTTATCTCCTCTGTCATTCCAAAAATAATTTTAGGATCCACATCTTTTACACAGTAACCTAAACACTCATGGATATGATAATATAGACACTCTTTCTTCTTTAGATGTTCACATTTTCTTAAAGGATAAAGTCTATTTAACATTAAAACAGTCTTTCTAGCTGCTGCTACATTAGGATAGGGTCCAAACAGTTTATGATTAGTTTTCCTACTAGCATTACGAACTACTTTAAGTCTAGGATATTTTTCTTTAGTTAATTCTATATAAGGATAGGTTTTGTCATCTTTTAGAAGGATATTATATTTAGGATCATATTTTTTTATTAAAGTTATTTCAAGGATAAGGGATTCCAACTCACTACTAGTAACTATATATTCAAAGTCATCTATATCTTCTACTAGCATAGCCGTCTTGCCTGTTACCGTTCTTGTAAAATAACTTTTTAATCTTCTCTTTAGATTTTTAGCCTTTCCTACATAGATAATTACCCCATCCTTATTTTTCATTTGATAACTTCCCGGTAGTTCTGGTACTAAAGAAAGTTTTTCTTTAAAATCCTTCATAAACATCACCATTTCTCTATAGATACTATATCACATAATTATCAACTTAATCTAATATTTTTGTTACTATTCCATATAATGTCTAGCAAGTTATGGCATTTTTTGAATATTCAAAAAATGGTATAACACCATTGTATCAATTTTCTGAAGAAAGAATTATATAAGGGGAAAGTAAATTTTCTCTTTTTCTATTTTTAAATAATTCTATGTAATTTTGCTAAATCGAACTGATAAAACCACTCTTTTATCTAATTTTAGGTAGATTTCCCCTTACCCCATGAGAGTGGTTACTCTCGAAAATTTAAATATTAATAAATTAAGAGATACAGAGTCGATTAA
>CAVLCG010000053.1:0-9367 GCA_963661445.1 bacterium
TAATAATACTACCTAAAGTTATTTTCTTATATTCTTTTAATTCTTTTTTATTTTTTATATAGTATGTGAGTGGTAAAGTTTTATTATTTTTTAATGTGAAGGTTAAATGATCATCAATAAATCTTTTTTTTATAATTTTTCCTGTTAGAGTTATATCTCCTTTCTTATAACTTACTGATGTCATATTAAAAATAGTAGTGTATATGAGGGTAATAATTAAAAGAATAATAAGTAATAATCTAGAGTGTAATATTATCTTTAATACTTTCAAATAAAGTATCTCCAATTCCTTTCACTTCTTTTAACTGATCAATATCAGTAAACTCTCCTTTTTCTTCTCGGTAATTAATTATTTCTTTTGCTTTAGCTTCACCAATACCTGGTAAAGTCATTAACTCTTCAAGTGTAGCTGTATTTATTGAAACCTTAGTACTAGATGTAGAATTATCTTCGAGAACTGTAGAAATACAAGCATCATTTTTTATACCATTATTAGAAACACATTTTTCTTGTTCTTGTTTTTCCACTTCTTTTACTTTAGTAAAATTCTTAACTTCATCATAAGAGTAAACAATAATAACCATCTCATCAGTAACTTTCTTAGAAAGATTTAAAACTGAGGTATCAGCATCACTCTTTAACTCTCCTGCTAGATGAATAACATCTATTACTCTACTGCCTTTTTTCATACTATAAGTACCAGGATTATTTACTTCTCCTTTAATATCTACTAAATAGCAAGTTTCAGTATCAGTAGTAGTCTCTTCTTCCTTCTTAGGTGTTAATACTATCTTCTTAGTGCTAGTCTTCTTCTTTGGTGTAAAATGACTTCTAAAGATTAAAAATGAAGCTATGACTGACAGTAAAAATAATAGCAAAAGGACAATTAATTTTCTATGTCGATAAGAAAAAGTCATGGTCTTTCCTCCTTTCGCTACCACTATAACAGATAGCTTTTTAAAAAGCAAAGAGGCAAAAATTGCATTTTGCCTCTAAAACTACCCCTCAAATTGCCAAATTGAGCACTGAATTTGACAAATTCACCTTCAAAGTACCCCCCAATTTGCAATATCTCGGTTTCAAACCACAAATTTTATTTTTTTTTATTTTTTTCTTCTTCTCTTATTCTAGTTTCTATTCCTACCCTTTGAACAAAGGCTATAGCAACCATTAAACACAAGGTAAAACTACCTCCATAGCTAATAAATGGTAAAGGAACACCAGTCATTGGCATCAATCCTAAAATTCCCATTAAATTAACACAAATATGTAAGAATATATAGAAAAGTACCCCATAACAGATTAATGCTCCTCTATTTGTATAACTCTTTTTAGCTATTAAATAGATTCTAAATAAAACAAATATATAAGCTAGAATAAGACCTATTCCTGTAACAACACCTAACTCTTCTACGATAACAGCAAAGATAAAATCAGTATAAGGTTCTGGTAAATACAAATACTTTTGCGTACTGTTACCAAGTCCAACTCCTGTTAATCCCCCATTATTAATAGCGATATAACCATTACATACTTGATTACCTTCATCTAATAATCTAGAACAAGGATTAGTAAAAGTTAATCTTTCTAACTGTCTTTCATGAATCAAAGTCTTACCCATCATAGTAAGAACTAAAGCCGCAAAAAGTACTAAAATGATACCAAAAGTAATAATTTTACCCTTTACCACTCCTGGTATTGGTACTATAAAAAACATAAAAATAACTATTAAAGAAAAGATAATAGCTGTTCCAAGATCTGGTTGTAAAATAATTAAGAAAGCAACAATTCCCCCAATAACCAATGGAATAGCACTTATTAAAGGACTAGATAACCTTTTCTCATTCAGTTCATAATACCTTGCTATAAAAGCAATAATAACTACTTTAGCAAATTCACTAGGCTGAATTGTAATAGGACCTACTTGAAACCAACTCTGAGCTTGGTTAGTAACTTTACCATATAAGAGTAAAGCAACTAAGGCTGTTACTATCAAAATAAGTAATGGTGTTGAAGCCATACCATATACTTTAGTATTAAACTTAATAATTATAAAACTAACTAAAATACTTACCCCTAGGAATATCCCCTGTTTAATAAAATAACCATAAGCACTCTTACCACTCATATAAGCAGTTACATTACTTGAAGAAAATACCATTATAAGACCAAAGAGAAATAATAAAGTTGTTACAAAGAAAAGTGGTTTATCAAGATACTTGATTACTTTTCTTGTTTTAGTCATAATTGTTATCACTCCTCTCCTTAGTATAAATATATCACAAACTAATTAGTTTAGAAAGAAGGAATAGTCATTTTAATTAACATCTTGACATTATTTATCATACTCTATATTAGAAAAAGGAGGAATCTATTATGTATTACTACGGTGGAGGAAGCTGTGGTTGTGGTGGAGGAATGCCTTATTATCCTACTTATGGATACGGCTACTACGGACAATCTAACAGCAACTACGCAATCATTTTAGTATTATTTATTCTATTAGTTATCGTTATCGGTGCTAGATATACAAGATAGAAAGGTTTATCCTTTCTTTTTCTTTAATATTGTGGTAAAATAATGCAAGAAGTGGATGTGGTACTATGTTAAAAACAAAAGAAATATTAGATGAAAAGGATAAAAGGCTAAGACTTGTCAGTGAGGAGGTAACTTTCCCTCTTGCCAAAGAAGATAGAGAATTAATTGATAAAATGGTCACCTATCTTCATGATAGTCAAATAGAAAAACTTGCTAAGAAATACGATTTAAGACCAGGTATGGGTATGGCTGCTATTCAGTTAGGAGTTCCTAAAAGATACTTAACAATCGTTCATGAAATAGCTGAACAAGAATTTGATACTTATGTTATATGTAATCCAAAGATAATAAGTAACTCTGAAGAAAAGATTTATGTAGATATGGGTGAAGGATGTTTATCTATCAATAGAGATGTAGAAGGTATCGTTCCAAGATATGCCAGAGTAACGGTTGAAGGATACGACATGGATGGTAATAAAATAAGAATTAGAGCAAGAGAAGAATTAGCCATAGCCTTTCAACATGAAATAGATCATTTAAATGGAATATTATTTATTGATCATATAGATAAAAACAATCCTTATAAAGATCAAGATAAATATAGAGCAATATAAAAGATGAAGAGCAAATTTCTTCATCTATTTTTTTATCCTAATTTTATCGTAAACGGATCAGACGCAGTCCCTGTTCTCCCTGTTATTACTACATTTGATTTTAAATTCATAGATGGGCTAGAGCCTTTCGAAGCCGTCGGATTAGTGTAGTTGCTGTAGCCGAGGGTGAGGAAACGGACGTACGAGGCACTAAATGGTGTCAATGTCCAGTAAGTATTATTATTATTTTTATCAAATTGTCCGGCCATTAATTCTCCTAATCTCAATAATCCTATTTTTGCAGTAGTTGTAGTTGTTGTCAAACTACTACTTGTTGCACTTTGATATTTTGCTAATCTATAATTAACTCCACCACCTACAGTTCCCAAATACCATGTTGTACTATCCTCTATCATATCTACTTGATCACTAGTTAAATACGTGTCACTTGTCAAATAATCACCATTTAAGAATGTTCCTATTGTATTATTTTTAGAGAATGTTACATTACTTCCAAAAGCACTAGCTTTATAACTACCACTATTAATTAGAGGTATAGCACTTGTTATTTTAGTACCAGTCCCGTTTTCATGACTTACTATTCGATATAGATTGTTTTTTCCCGTTCCAAAACTTATATATTCACCACTATATCTCGTTGATAGCAATGCCCCTGTTGGACTATCATTATCGCCTTGAAGCCTGTACGGATTATCAACAGTTCCATCACCATCTATAATTTTCACCGAAGATTTTAGATTTATAGATGGGCGAGAACCGAACGAATTCGTCGGACTATAATCGATGCTGTAGCCGTTGTTGTAGACGTTACGGACGTTCGAGGTACTATATGGTGTCAACGTCCACCAATTTAAACCGTTATTTAAATATCCAGTTGATGAACTGTCATTTTTATAACTCATCGTGTATTCATACATATTTAATAAACCAACAGCATCGGTTACCATTGTTGTTTTTTCAGGTTTAGTTGTAGCAGTGGTTAAGGTGGCATCCCAAACACTATCTGTCTTGATAAATTTATCAAGTTCTCTCAAGTTTTCTAAGAAACCATCTACCGATGTATCATTTAACCATTGTTCCATATAGCTACCTTGAAACGCCGTATTACCACTAGCATTATATGGTAAAGCTGATATATTCCATTGAGTGACTAGTTCTATCTATAACGTCATTAGAGCCTACCCTGCTGTCAAAAGCATATTACTCACTGTTGAACTAAATTGCTCAAAGGCTTTAGTACCACTTGGTAATGATAAATTAGAATTACTTAGTCCCATAGAAGAAACTATCTTAATAGTTTTACCACTTGCCCCACTATCCTTATCTTATAAGTTAAATTTTTTCCTTTATCTACTGATACTCCTGTTACGGATGGTATTGTTGGACTATCACTAACATACCCAATAGTTATTGATGAATCTGATGAAGTGTAATAATAAAGTGAGTTTTTAGCTGTTCTATCACTAGTATTTGTTACTGTAATAGTAAGTGTATCACTATTTGTAGATGGGGTATATTCTAATACTCCTGAACCATTAATAGTAGCAGTGTTAGATCCTATTGCTAGAGTTCCTGTTAAATTTCCAGTTACAACACTATACTTTTGTACTCCCTGCACAGTAAACCAAGCATAAGAGAAATACCCAACCATCATCAAAATACTTACTCCCACTAAAACAAACATATAAGTCATAGAAATATTAGTATTAGATAACTTCTTTATTATATTCTTCATTTTATCCTCTCCATATTTATATAAGTAATAACATAAAACTAGTCTCTTTTGAAGATATTTTTTACTAAAATGGAAAAAATAGTTATCTTTTGCATACATTAAATTGAGGAGGGATAAGTTTGGCGTCATTCAAGGAAATTGTCACTAAAGCAGTAATTGGTAAAGGTAAAAAACAATTTACTGATAACTTATCATTACAAGCTTTAAATACCCCTACTACTGTCTTAGGTTGTTGGGTAATTAACCATAATTTTAGTGGTGAAAAGATTAATAATATTGTAAATATTTCAGGTGGTTATGATATTAATGTTTGGTATTCTTATGATAATGATACTAAAACAGAGGTACTAAAAGAACATCATGACTACAATGAAGTAGTTACTATTCAAGGTGATACTGGGAGTAACTCTAATGAAGAAATTATTATTAGAAGTCTATCTGGTCCTAGTTGTATCAAAGCCGAAATTAATGGTAACAACATCTTAACTACTATTGAGAAGACTCTCGGTATTGAACTAGTAGGAGACACTAAAGTTAGAATTAATGTTGAAGATAGTTACAATGATGACTGGGATGAAATAGCTGATAGTGATGAAGCTATTAGCAAACAAATAGATAACGAAGTAGTAGAAGACTATATAAGTGACAATGATTCTGCACCACTAGAATCTTAAAAAGAAAAGACCTTCCTTAAGATCTTTTCTTTTTGACTAATAATTAAGATACTCTATTTTCATTAGCTAACCAGTTTGCAATATCTTTTATTATAATTCCTTCATAAGTATAATCATCATGCCTAGTTCTTGCTATTAATAATTTAGGATAAGCGTCTTTTATTTTTAATAGTGAGTCAACTTCTCTTTTAAATGTCTTTTCATCACTTATATTATCAGATACTTGAATATATAATTTTTCATTTTGTTTTTCAACTACAAAATCAATTTCCTTATTATATAAAGTTCCAACATATACATCATATCCTCTTCTTAATAATTCTATAGCTACAATATTTTCGTAAGTTCTGCCATAATCCATATTTGTAGTACCTAGTTTAGCATACCTAAAAGATTGATCTACAATATAATATTTATTTAAGGTTTTCAAATGCTTTTTTCCTCTAATATCGTACCTTTTAATTTTATAAAAGGCAAAGGCATTGCACAAATATTCAATATAATTATTTATTGTCTTATATGTTACTTTCATTTTATTTTTATTTAAATAATCTGCAATACTATTAGATGATGTCAAATTAGAAATATTATCTGCAAGAAAATTGTTAACAATCTCTAAAATTTCACTATTTTTAATTTTATATTTCTTTTTTATATCTCTAATTATTAATGTATTATAAACATCTTCAATATAAGAATATTTTTCTTTTTCTGTATTGTATAAATAAGAGCCTGCCATTCCACCATTTCGCACATATACATCAAAAGCTTTATCTTCATCATCATATTTATAATATTCCATAAATTCTTTAAAAGAAAATGGAAAAATTTCTATTTCAAATGTTCTACCAGTAAATAAAGTTGCTAAATCACTTGATAGTAAAAAGGCGTTTGAACCAGTTATATATATATCATATTTTTCTTCTGCATGAAAACTATTTATTGCAATCTCAAATCCTTCACACATTTGAACTTCATCTATTAACAAAAAATTCTTCTTGCCTTCTACATATTTTTTTCCAACATAATCATCTAATGCATGATATTCCTTTAAATTCTCATACTTTGTTAAACTATAATTGATATGAATAATATTATAATTTTCTACATTATCTTGTATATATTCTTTAAATGCCTCCAATAATTTAGACTTTCCCGAACGTCTAACACCTGTTATTATCTTTATATCTGGAACACCTATAACATTTATTAACTTATTTAAATATCTCTCTCGTTTTATTAATTTCATAAATTCCCCTCCACAAAGTATTATAATATTCACTCCAAAAAAGCCAATTTTTTTTAAGTTTTGGAGTACGCTTTAAGTTGACTGCTTATACTTTTATTTATATTTTTTCCAAAAAATCAAATTTTATAAGTCATCATTCATATAATTGTATTATACACTAAGTAGCTTGGCTATGCAAATAATATTCACTCCAAAAAAATCAATTTTTTTTAAGTTTTTGGAGTGAAATTAAAAAGGCATAACCTAATATTTTAAGTTATGTCTTTTTGACTTTGGTAAGTTCAAAAATGATGTCTGCTTGATCACAAACATTTTCTGAATGAGTTACTATTATGATACATTTATTATCCTTATGAGCTAAGTCCTTAAATATCTTTAATATTTCATTTTCTGTATCTTTATCTAAGTTACCAGTCGGTTCATCGGCTAATATCATCTTAGGATTATAAGATAGGCTTCTAGCTATTGCTACACGTTGCTGTTCTCCACCTGACAATTTTAATACTCTTCTATCTTTTTGTTCTTTAGTAAGTCCTACTTGTTCCATTAAGGAAAGGGCTTTTTCTTCTTTATTTTCTATTTTTAAGTTACTTATATTCATAGATAAAATTATATTTTCACTAGCAGTTAAATGAGGTAAAAGATTATAACTTTGAAAGACTATTCCTATATCTCTACTACGATAATAGTCTAAATCTATATCTTTTAGTTCCTTATCTAAGAATTTAATAGAGCCTTGATAATTACTCTCAAGTCCACTAATAAGTGATAAAAGAGTTGTCTTACCACTTCCACTTTTACCTTTAATTGCATAGACTTTACCAGCTTCAAATGAATAGTTAATATCTTTTAAAACAAATTCATCTTCTAAGGCATCACTATATCTATATGATAAATTACTTATCTTTAATATTTCTTTATCCATTTATGACCTCTCTTTCAGTATAGTTAATGGAGAAAACTTTTGAATACTAACAGTGGCACTAATAGAACTAATTAAAGTTAGTGATACCCCAAGGGCTAGTAACTCTAATAAGACTTTAATATCTACTGTAGCATTAATACTATCAAAAGCTTCTACATTAGCAACACCATTAAATTTCTTATCATTAAACTTATCATTCTTACCAAAGTTTTCTCTAATATTATTATTCTCACTCTTGCTTGCTGCTATTTCATTTTCTAGTAATTTATTAGAAACTGGTACACTAGCAAATGATCCTATTCCGGCTCCTAGTAAAAGTGAAGCTAGGGCAACTATTAATAGTTCTAAGATAAATTGTAAACACACTTTAGACTTTTTCATCCCAATTGTTCTTAGTACGCCTATTTCATATTTTCTTTCTCTTATATTAATCATATTGATTATTAGTAAGACAACTGCTCCAATAATTAAAGTAATTATTAGGAAAGTAACAGCAAAAGTCTTAACATTAGAAATAGTACTAACTGAAGCATCAATTGACTCTAGATTAGTAGTAACCATTAAGTTTTCATCTAATCCTTTACTAGTTAACTCACTACTAAACTTATCTACTACCTCTTTACTAGTTAGAATAAAAGTTGGATTAACTGATACTGTTAATTCACTATTAGTAGTACTCATCTTATTAATAAAATTACTACTTGTAATAATAGTATTAGCTGAGTTAGAAAACATGGATTTATTATCATCACTACTAGCTTCTTCAAAGATAGCACTTATTACTAATTGATAGGTATTATCATTATCATCTGTAAAGCTAATAGTATCCCCCACTTTTAAATTATTAATAGTAGCAAGTTCACTATTAATAAGACAATTATTACTATCAAAATCAGTAAATATTTCTCCATCTGTTACTTTATAGTTACCACTTATAAACTCACTCATTGCATCATACGATGAGTAACCTTTAATCTCAAAACTTGAAGAATTATCTTCATCTTTTTTTTGTTCTGGCATATCATTATTTGAACTCATCTCTGCTTTTTCTAAATCATTAGAATTAACTTTAACTGATGAAGTATAATAATAACTCTTAACATATTTACTATCAGCATAGTTTTTAATGTCTGATTCTGTTAAATTACTAGCAAGAGAAAACTTATCTTTCATATCACTCTTAGAGTTTTCCTTGTCACTAGGATTAAAATCTTTCATCATATTTTCTCTATTAAAAGTAATAGAAGCTTCTACCTGATACTTATCTTTATAAGCTTTAATTAAACTAGCAGCTGTATTATTAATAGCTAAAGTAACAGTCACCGCTGATGCTATTACCATAATAATTAATCCAATAAGTAGATTTCTTCCTTTATTTCTCTTAATAGATGTAATTGCATTCTTTAAAATATACATAACTTCCTCCTTACAAGTGCTATTTTATAAGAGAAAGATTAAATGAATATTAAAAAAACAGAATCTTTTAATCCTGTTTATATTCTACTATTTCACTAAATGTTTTACTAAGTCCTTCTTTTATTAGTAATAGATTATTGTTTAACTCTTCTTCTTTTTGATTATAAATATAATATAGCGGAATAGATTCTAATTTTTTAGTTAAAGTATTAATAT
>CAVLCG010000054.1:0-9102 GCA_963661445.1 bacterium
ACTATATTGAGGGCGGACTAGAAAAAGGTATTGAATTAGCTAAGATAGACTTTTATTTTTTTGCTGAATCAGTTGGTTTTTCTGACAAAGCCTTTTATTTTAATGAAACTAATTTTTCAATATTAATTAACTTTCTTGTTAACTATAAAGATTTAGATAAAAATATTTTTAAACGTGCTTTCATTGGATGGATAATAATTCTTTATTTTTCTTATTATGAAAAAAATAAAGATAACGATTACTTTATGGAAACATTTGAAAAAATTATTGAAGAATCTGAAAAATATGAAAATAATTCAAACTATCTATCCCTTTCATCTATTATTGAATTGCTAGTTTCAAAATTTATTAGTGATAAGCAAGAAGAACCGCAAGTAATAGAACCAGCTGAAGACATAGAACAACCAAAAGTTGAAGTATTAGATATTTCTAATAACAATGGTGAAGCAATCGTTTTTCCAAAGGACAAGGCTATTAACGTTACAAGCGGAGTATTTAACGTGAACTCAGATATTCATAAAGATATCTATAGTGGAGGTGAAACATGTATAGACTATAGAAATAAAAATGAAAAATCTAAAAATAATAAAAATATTACCGAAGCATACGCAATAATGACTATGCTTTTTGATAATAATGATAACCTACTAAAAGAATTAAATGCGATTGATTTTATAGCTATTAGTATTATTTCTAACTATCAATTGAATGAAGGAAATAAAATTTCTTTATATGAATGTACAAAAATGATATTAGGAAAGAAAAAAGTAACAAAAAATGAAGTACAGTCTATGAAAGAACGCCTTAAACATCTTTCTTCTATTTGGTTTACATTTTCTAACAAGAATGAATTTAAAAACCACAAAAACGTACCTTTTATATCGTATGAAGGACATTTAATGAACGTATCATTTACAGAAGAAAAAATTAATAATAAATGTGTTGAGTATGTAGTTTTTCAACCTTGTTTATTAGATAATGGAAAATTTTATAATGTACAACCTTGTTTTGTTATTGCCTCTCTAAAAAAACAACTTTATTCAGTGCCTAAAGAACTTGTATATAATCCATACAATAACTCTTTAAACATGACCGATAAAAACAGAAGTTTTGCTATGGTTATTTTAGAAATTATATCTAATTACAAACATGAGGCTAGAAAAGGTAAAAAGAAAAATTTCAAATACAATTTAAAAACGATTTACCAAAAAAATGGAATTGTTTTGAAAGATGAAAATAATAAAAATGGTTATTCTAATCTAGATAGTTTAAGAAAAGAAAAAAAGAAAACTATAGAAATGTTGATACTTCTATTAGATAACTGTAAAAGATTAGAAGTTATCAAAAGCTATAAGATAGATGATACTAATTTACATCTTTATTTTTAAGCCCACTAACACGGGCTTTTTTTGCTGTTATATGAACTAGATATAAGACGCTGGAAGACAGTTAACAAAGGAATAACAAACAAAAAAAAGAGTTTCAGCGAGAAATTTTCGCAGTGCGGGCGGGTTGTCATTCCAGCTATTCATTAGGTATCTACACCCCCCCATTTTTATTTTTTAGTGCTTATTCCATTAGACCGATGCCCCCACCTTAATTTTATCGACTAGCATATATATGCCTAACGGGTAGCTTAAATAAACACATGTAAGCAGGTTAAGGAGTTTGTCGGACAAATTTTAAAATGGAACAATCGAACAACGCTCGATTTTAAGCATAATTAAGCGGAATATTAAAGATTCACTCTATTTTTCAAATCTTTATTTTTGTCGGACATTGTCGGACGTTTGTCGGACGTTTGTCGGACAGTTTTTTTTCTTACATTGTCGGACAATTTTTAACAAAAAAATCATAGGTTTACTATACACATAATTTATACACATAAAATATACACATATAAAAAAAGAGAATAAATAAGTTTAAAACAGAATGTGCCTATAAAAACTGGACGGAAAGTGTAGTAAAATTGGACGGTTTTTTTATTGTAACCTTTATTTTTTAGCATAAATAAGCCAAAAAGCATTATACACATAATTTATACACATAAAATATACACATAATTTATACACATAAAATATACACATATAAAAAAAGGCATAAATAAGCCAAAATTTACTAGGTGGAAAAAGTTGGACGGAAAATGGAAAAAGTTGGACGGAAAATGGAAAAAGTTGGACGGTTTTTTTAGAAATTCTAACATTCATTTTTTGGCATAAATAAGCCAAATTTTAAACTTTTTTTTCACAAAAAAAATTTTGGGTAAGTATTATAAGTATTATAGCAACTCGCAAGCCTAGCCCTTGCGGGGCTTGCTGTTGTTAGTCAACAAATGAGAAAATGAAACCGCAAATATCAAACTCGAGTTATTTAGATTTTGCATAGCTTATTTTTTGTAAGCACGATAGAAGCCAAAAAAAAGAAACGGAGATTAGAAAATTGAAAGTAAATTATGAATTAAATAACAAAGAAATTTTAGAAGCCTTGAATTTTGTTGACTGTAAAACACTTGATTATAACGACTGGTTAAAAGTTGGTACGGCTTTAAAAACAGAAGGTTTTAATTTTGAAGTTTGGGATAGATGGAGTCAAAAAGATTCAGAACGTTATAACGGAAATGAAATGTTGAATAAGTGGAATAGCTTTAAAGCTGGAAGTGTTACGGCTGGAACTATTTTCCGTTTAGCACAAATGAACGGATATACAAAGAGTCATAATTTTGTTAAACAAGAAGAAAATGAAAATTATGAACTTGATGAAGGAATGTTAAAGCAAGCAAAAATAAAAGCATACTATGAACACATGAAAGAACTAGACGAACAAGAAAGACTAGAAACAGAACCAGCTGGAAATGATTTTGTTTCACTTAGTGAAGCTAATCTATCAACAAGCAATCCCGTTAAAGAATATCTAGAAAGCCGTTGTATCTCATTAGACACGGCTAGAAAGTATCATTTAGGAGCAACAACAAATAGAAACAATGAAGAAATGCTAGTTATTCCAAACGCTAACGGATATGTAACTAGATATTTAGACGATAGTCACGAAAACCGCTATTACAAGCAAGGTAACGGCTTATTCAATCAAGAAGCACTAGAAGAAGATAACAAGAAACCTATTTTTGTTACAGAAGGACAAATAGACGCTTTAAGCATTTTACAAGAAGGATATAAAGCACTCGCTTTATGTAGTGCAACGAACGCAAATTTACTTATAAGAGCCGTAAAAGGAAAATTAAAGCTAGCACCTATTATTTTGTGTTTAGATAATGACGAAGACGGAATAAAAGCAACAAAAGCTATAAAGAGCCAAATAGACGCTTATACGCTTGAAATACCAACGGATTACAAAGACATTAACGAATGGTATATCAAAGACAAAAACAAGCTTAAAACGGCTTTAAATGAAGCGTATGAAGCATGTGAAAAGCTAGAACAAGAAAAACTAGAAAGATATCTAGAAAATGAAAGCCCATTAGGAACAATAGACAAGCTATTTTGTAAAGAAGAATATATAAATCCTATTCCAACGGAATTTAAAGAACTAGATAAATATCTAGAAGGCGGGCTATATGGTGAACTGTATACGTTAGGTGCTGGAAGTGGTGAAGGAAAGACGGCATTTAGCTTGCAAATGATGGATAGCATAGCAAAAGCTGGAAATGATGTAATTATCATATCTCTAGAAATGAGTGAAAAAGAAACCATAGCAAGAAGTTTAAGCCGTTTAACGTTTGAAATTAACGAAACAATGAACGTATACGGAAGTACTTCATATGCAAAAACAGAAGTAGGAATAACAAATTTAAACCGCTATAAGAATTATTCAGAAAATGAACTTCTTGTAATCAATAAAGCCCGTGAAATGTATCAAGAGTACGCTAGACATATTCACATCATTGAAGGCGTAGGGAGCATAGGAGTAGAACAAGTAAGAAGCATAATTGAAAGACATATAAAACTTACTGGAAATATTCCAGTAGTACTAATAGACTACTTACAACTTTTAGCACCTATAGACATGAGAAGCACGGACAAGCAAAACACGGATAAAAATATTCTTGAATTAAAGAGAATGACAAGGGATTATCAAGTACCTATTTTGTTGGTTAGTTCACTTAATAGAGCTTCTTATAACGATAAAATTTCAATGTCATCTTTCAAAGAAAGTGGAGCGATTGAATATACAAGTACTGTAGTTATTGCGTTAGAAGCAAAAGAGGACGATAAACAAACAAATACAAGAGACATAGAATTAACTATCTTGAAGAACCGCAAAGGAAGCAAAGGAACGATAAAGTTTAAATATCATTATCTTTTCGGTAAATATGAAGAAGAAAAATTGAAACTAGAAATAAATGGTATTAAGGAAAAAAAATCTAGAACGCTTCCGCCTAGATAAATGAAAGACTCTTTTTAGGAGTCTTTTTTACTATTAGATATTCGCTAATAACTTGAAATAATCTAAATATTACATAAATATATAAAATTTATAATTAATAATTCATTAGTATTAATAATCTTTTTATTACAAATAATTTATTAATAAATATAAATAATAAATTATTAACAGCTTCAGAACTTGAAGAAAAAAAGACAATTCAAAGCACGGAAAAATAACGCATTTATTTAATATGCGTTTTAAGGTGGTTTTTAGCCCGTTTTAGCCCCATTCTTTAATTTATGGACAATTTACCGTTTAAGCACAAAACGCTTTAAATACGGCTTAAAAAGTGCCTTAAAATTGAAATTAGAGTGAAAGTGTACACCATAAAAAAAGAAACCAGCTTAGAAAATGTCATTTAAAAGACTGGAGAACCACAAAAAAGAAACTATCAAACTTGTAGGAAGTGACACATATTAGCAAATTTAGAACTATAAAACTTGTATGTTTTGATACAGAAATACAAATACGTAAGATTTGGGAGTGCTAAAGAGTTATACGTAAGATTTGGGAAAATCTAAAAAATAGGTGTACGTTTAGGGAACATGAAATAGCTTTTTAACGTGTATTTAAGCGTGATTTTAACGTGATAATATGCTTTTAGGAGTTTATGCAATACTTGCACGATTTTATAAAAATTTGCATATATTGCAATTTTTAGGATTTTTTGAAAGTAAGTTCTTTTTATTTTTGTCGGTATTTTTCCAGCTACCCCAAAACAAAAAAAGAGAGTGATATATACCCCTAGCCCATCAACTAAAAATAATTTCAAAACATGTCAAAAAGTGTTATTAAATGTCAAAAAGAGTGATATAATATTTACAGTTAAAAAGGGAGTAAAGAACATGCTAACGATAGAAACAAGAAGCAATGAACTAGCACCAAAGCCAAAACTAGAGAAGAAATATTTTGTTGAGTATGTAAGCTATATTGACGCTACACCTAAGACAATAGAAACATACACAAAAGCACTCAAACAATTCAGTAAATGGATAGTAATTAATGACATTAAAAGCCCAACTAGAGAAGACGTTATATCCTTCAGAAAGTCATTAGAAGAAACACATAAAGCAACAACAATAAACACATACGTTATAGCTTTAAGACAATTTTTTAGATGGACGGAACAAGCTGGATATTATCCAAATATAGCGGACAACGTGAAGGGAAAAAAGATATCTAAAGCACCTAAAAAAGACTATTTAAACACTAACGCAATTAATAGCATATTGTCCTTGATTGATAGAGAAACGGACAAGGGCAAAAGGGATTATGCACTTATAACTCTTATGCTTACTTGCGGTTTAAGAGATATAGAAGTATCAAGGGCTAATATAGAAGATTTAAGAACGTTAGGAGATAATTCCGTGCTTTATATTTGCGGTAAGGGTAGAGATGAAAAAGCCGACTATGTAACAGTACCAGCACCAACGGAAAAGGCATTAAGAAGCTATTTAGCAACAAGAAAGCATAAAGAAAGCAATGAACCACTATTCACAAGCAATTCAAACAATAGCAACGGAAACAGATTAACAACTAGAAGCATTTCTAGAATAGTTAAAGAAGCAATGCGTAAAGCTGGATATGACAGTGAAAGACTAACGGCACATAGTTTAAGACATACGGCTATTACCTTGTCATTAAAGAACGGGGAGAACTTACAAGCCGTCCAACAATTTGCAAGACATACAAATATCAATACAACCATGATTTACGCTCACAATTTAGAGAAAGAAATGAATAGTTGTAGTAATACGATAGCTAATAGTATTTTTACGGAATAAGAACAGATAAGAGAGGTTAAATAATGACAGAAGAAAAAATGAAACAAGAGATTATAAATAGAGCAAAAAAATTTGACCATAACGAATTTAAAAGTTATATACATTTAGAATTTGACGCAACGGGAGACCGTTTAAAAGAAGGTGGATTCAATGTTGTTAGAGGTACAACGGATACAATCCTTACAAGCGTTTATATTTTGTTGGCACATCTAGCTGATTTCGAAGACACAACAACGCTAGAAATAGCTAAATGGTTAGTTAAACGTGCAAAAATAGATATCAATTAAAGAGGTGTATATATGTCAAAAATAATAACGATAGTAAACAAAAAAGGCGGAGTAGGTAAGACCGCAACCGCCCACGCATTAGGAACTGGAATAGCAAAAGAAGGATATAAAACGCTTCTTATAGACTTAGACGCTCAAAGAGATTTAACCAGCTATTTTTATGAATCAAAGAATGAAATGGATAGCATAGACAATACCAGCTATGAACTATTAACGGGAGAAGTAGAACCGCTAGAAGCCGTTAAAAGAACTAATTTAGACAATTTGGAACTTATACCAGCAAGCAAGAGCCTAGCCCGCATAGACAAGGCATTAAATGAACCAGTAGGCAATGAAGAAAGATTAAAAGAAGCATTAGAGCCTTTATTAGCTGGATATGATTATATTGTGATTGATACCCCTAGAATAATGGATTTATGCACTACAAACGCCCTAGTAGCTTGTACGGACGTTATATTAACCGCTGAATGTGATGAAGCAAGCCTAGACGCAATAGAAGACACGCTAGAAATGATATTAACTATCAAAAAGTATAGAAATAAGAATTTAAACGTTGCTGGAATACTAACAACAAGATTCAAAAACACTCTTATTCATAAGAGAAACTTAGAAATATTGGAAGACATAGCAAAGCAATGCAATGCAAAGCTATATACACCGATTAGAGAATGTACCGCTTTACAAGAAACTAGAAGCATGAAGGAAAGCATATATAAATATGCACCACATAGCCACGCTTCAGAAGACTATTTAAAGCTGGTTAATGAATTAACAGAATAGAAAATAACAAACAAGAGAGAATAAAGAATATGCCAAAAACTTTTAGAAAGAGAGATAACACGGCTTCATTAACTGAAGAAATGTTAAATATTACCAACGAAGACAATACGGAAGAAGTAGAAGAAACGGAAGTAGAACAGAACCAAAAAGATGTTAGTTTTGATAGTTTGGGTTTAGCTGGTTTATTTGATGATATAAAAGAGAAACATCAAATGATACAAGAAATGAATGAAGAATCAAAAAAATTAAATGAAATATCAAGTGAAATATCAAGCAAACTAGAACAACGCTTAAAAAATGCAAAAGCTGAAGAAAAGACAGAACCAGCTGAAACGATAAGAATAACTAACGGAAATGTAAATATAAATGACTTATCACAAATCCTTACTGGTGAGCCTTTCAATCTAAATCTTTTAAATAATAAGTCTTTTAATGAAGAACCAAAACAAGAACAAGAATACGTACCTTTTTTTGTTGGAGATGATGAAAGTCTTGAAGAAGAACCACTAAAGCAAGCTATCTATTTTGGATATCACGATAGAGATATAAAGAACAAAAGATTACAACTTTTAATTAATGATGAAGTGCTGGAAGACCTAAGACAAGAAGCGAAAGAACACGATATAAGCGTTAATGAACTTGTTAATAGACTTATTAAACACTTCTTATACGACTAAAAAGAGAGGTAATAACTAAATGGAATATACGCAAGATACATTAGAAAAAGTAACAAATACGCTATATGAAGACTTTAAAAAAGACGTTAATATTCAGAATGATATTAAAGATAAAGATTTTTATAAGCTAAAGTTTGACGTTACAAATAGCACTCTAAGCTATTTAACACATGAATTTAAAGAAATGACTGTAGGACAATGTATGAATATTTGTAACGATTTATTAAGCAAATATGACATTAAACCTAAAGAAGAAATAGAACCAGCTACCGAAACTTTTTATACAATTCAAGAAGTAGCTGAAAAATTAGGATACCACCATAACACTATTAGAAAAGCTATTAAAAGCGGACGTTTAAAAGCGGTAAAAATGGCAAAAGAATGGAGAATAACAGAAACAAGCTTAAAAGACTTTTTGAACAACTAAGAACAGTTTAAGAAGGTTTATAAAAGTTTAAGAAAGTTATTGAACGTCCGTTAATTATCATTAGCGGACATTCAGAACATCATGAAAAATATAGTTTATTGGATAAAGTAAAAATATGCTTTATGCTATATAAGTACTGGAACAACAAAAGAGGTACAAACCATAGGCTATTTTGCACCCCGTCAATGCTGGAACAGTATTATATTTTGTAGAAGTTGTTTATTTGAATTAAAGACGAAATGAGCATAAAAAAAAGCTAGTCACCAAAGCCAACGGAGAACTAGCACGATAGAAACAAAAGCCTTAAATCTAAGTTTTATTAAATAGCCTTACAACAATAGCCTTACAACAGCCTTACAACTTAAAACAACTTATTTACTTGTCTTACAACTTATTCAGCCTTAAAACTTTTATTTGTTGTTTTTACAAAGCCTTAAAACTTTTATTTGGGCTTTACATAGTTATTATACATGTATTGTCAACAATGAGAAGCGGTAATTTGCACGTATAACACGCATAGGAATTAAGGCTATTAGAGAAAGAAAGAGGAAGATAGAAACATGAATGAAGAATTATATGAACTAATAGTTAAATATGTTAATGAGCAAATAAACGCATTCGTTAATGAAAATAGCTTAATTAACAAATACACTACAGAACTAGAAGAAAAAATAGATGTAATTTTAAACGAACTAGAAGAAAAC
>CAVLCG010000055.1:0-8962 GCA_963661445.1 bacterium
AAAGTATTAGTATAGTAAAGGTTATAAAGTAATTTATAATTAGTATCAACAATATTGTTTTTTAATGATTTATATTTATTATTAACATTAATTATAACTTCATCTATTAATAAGTCTAGTTCCTTTAATTTAGTTTCTAAAACAAAGTTACTCATAGAATTTCTCCATCTTACTAATTATTTCTTCAATATTATCTAGATACAAACATTCTTTTAGTTTTAATGCTAATAAATCTATTCTTTTAGTTAACATACCATACTTTAGATACATCATATATTTATTATCAGTGAATCTAACTGTATTATTATAGTGATAATTTATATGACATTTATCTAATAGTGAGACTAAAGAATTAATATTATTTTTTTCTATATAAATAGTCTCTTTATATTTTGTCTCAAGTAGATAACTAACAATATAACTATCATTACTATCTACATAATACATTATACCTTTTCTTTTTAAATACACTATATCATTCATTGAACCACTACCCTTACACCCTTATTCTACTAAAAAAAAACGTCAACCATTTTTGACGCTAAAAAATGAATTAATCTTTTCTATTTTTTTCTCATTTTGCATGGATAGTTTATAAGCAATTTCAGTTCCACTAATTTTGCTATCTAACTGCTATTTAGTGCTATGCACAAGGAAACTATCTGTTCCTCTTACCTATACTATATAGTTACAAAATACCATAACACTAGTTTTAAGAGGAAATGGCGAGAACCGTTCGAATTCGTCGGACTATTGTTGTTGCTGTTACCGTTGTTGTTGACGTTACGGACGTTCGAGGTACCTAGTGATAATTTCCTACTATAATCTATATTACATCTTATAGTCATATTTTTTTCTTTTTGACTAGAAAATACATTTTCTAGTCAAAAAGATATCTATCAATTACTAATAACAAATGGATCAGATTTAGTCCCTGTTCCCGATACTATCTTTACTGTAGATTTTAGATTCATAGATGGGCGAGAACCGTACGAATATGCCGGACTATCGTAGCCGCTGCCACCGCCGCCACTGTAGATGAAACGGACGATCAAGGTTCTATAAGGTGTCAACGTCCAATAATTAGTATTGTTACCATATTTATCAAATTGTCCAGCCATTAGTTCTCCTAACCTCAACAATCCTACTTTTGCTGTAGTAGTGGCTGTTGTTAGACTACCACTTGTTGTATCTTGATATTTTGATAATTTAGAATTAGCTCCAACAACTACAGTTCCCAAATACCACGTTGTATCATCTTCTATCATACTTACTTGGTCATTAGTTAGATAGGTACCGCTTGTCAAATAATCATCATTTAAGAATGTCCCTATTGTATTATCTTTAGAAAATGTTCCATTACTTCCAAAAGCTAGTGTTTTATAACTACCACTATCCTTTAGCGGTATAGCACTTGTTATTTTCGTACCAGTTCCATTTTCATGACTTACTATTCGATACAGATTGTTTTCTCCAGTTCCAAAGCTTATATATTCACCACTATATCTTGTTGATAGCAATGCTCCTGTTGGAGAATCATTATCGCCTTGAAGTCTATACGGATTATAAACAGTTCCATCACCGTCTATAATTTTCACGCCAGATTTTAGATTTATGGATGGGCGAGAACCGTCCGAACCCGTCGGACTATTGTCGATGCTGCGGCCGTAGTAGTTGATGTTAAGGACGCCCGAGGTATTATATGGTGTTAATGTCCACCAATATAAACCATTATTTAAGTATCCAGTTTCATATGTAGCATTTTTATAACTCATTGTATACTCATAAATATTTAATAAACCTACTGCATCAGTTACCATTGTTGTTTTCTCTGGTTTAGTTGTAGCAGTGGTTAAAGTGGCATTCCAGACACTATCTGTTTTAATGAATTTATCTGGTTCTCTTAAATTTCCTAAGAAACCATCTACACTTGTATCATTCAACCATTGTTCCATATAACTACCCTCAAAAGCTGTATTGCCATCTGCATTATATGGTAAGGCTGATATATTCCACTGAGTTACTAATTTTACAGAGTTATCAGATGGATCTATTGATACTGCTCTCCATAGTTTTCCACTATACCAAATATAATTATTAGGATCTGTTCCTGTGATAAATGTTTGTTCTGAATCACTTGTATCTATTGTTCCATTATCTCCTACTCCTGCTAATAGTTTATCTGCTACTGGAGTTGGTACTATTTGATTAACTTCTATTCTAAGTTTTACTTTAAATACTTGTCCTCCAATATCACCATTAATTTCGGGATTTAACCATAGTCTTAAGGTAAAAGTATCTTTCTCACTAGCATCTAAAGAGCCACTATAAATCTTTCTACTAGTTAAGTTAGTAGGTGTACCTTTTGTATCATCATTTACTCCTAGACTATATCTTATAAACTTATCATCTATTCTAGTCTGTCCTGGGGATATTGTATCATCATCTAGATATACAGAGTAAGAACCATAGCCTTTACCAACATTTTCTACTGTAAACTTAAAACCATCTTGATTAAGGCCATCACTATCTTTTAAGAATTCACCTGAATCAATAGTAAGTGAATTTTCTTCTGCTAGACTGAATCTAAAGTTGCCTACTCGCATAGAATGAATTTTTTCACCATTTACTATTTGAATTAACCAAGCATATGTTATTCCAAGACCTAATATTATTATAATTAACAGTGTTATTGCTATTATAAGTTTCTTTTTTTGGTTATCTATTTTATTCACTTAAATACACCCTCTATCTAATAGTTAGTATAGCAAGTATTTTTTTATCTGTAATTAATTATGCTATATAAGCATATCATTTCATTTCTACTAATGACAACTTTTTATCTTCATGAACAAAAGTAAATGTAGCTTTATTTTGATAATCATTTTCACTATCATAAGTCCAAGAGGCAGTTACTTGATAGGCCTTATCATCTGTTACTTTGTCTATAGTAAAACTTGTATTTTCAACACTATCAATCTTTACTTCCTTAACAGTAGGTAAATCTTGCTTTCTTCCTCCATACATATTGTTTTCTACATACTTGTAAATAGTATCTTCGGCTTTTTCTAGAAAATTATTTCTAGCATCAGTATGAACAAAGTCAGTACCTCCTACATCAGTATTTGCTACTTTATCTGATAAGGTATAAAAGTCTAGAACGAATAGCTTAGTTAACTCTTTAGCATATTCTTCTTCATCAACATTATCTTTCTTTAATAGTTCAGCAAGATTATTAAATTCCTTTTTATAAGCTTTACTCTTATTAGACTTTAATGTATAGCCATACTCTTTTATTTCTGTTAAAACAGTAGCTTGCTTAACAGTAGTACTAGGTTTAAATTTCAAGTCATAGACAAGAACACCAGTTCCTGCTACTAAAAGTACACTACCAATTATTAGGCATCTTTTTACCTTTTTCTTTAGTTTCATTTACTGGCCTCCTTAACTACTTTACTCTCATTTTTATCTTTATTTAATAAGTCAAAGACAATTATATTATTAGAAACATCTAATAGTTTCTCAGTATACTTACTATTCTTATCTATATAATCATCACTTATTACTTCATCTTTTAAAGACATATATTCACCTTTTTGACTGTTATAATAAACTTTATTAGTTAACCAGTTTCCATTAGGAAATACTACTATATTATCATCTTTTATTTCAAAAATATCATGTCCTAGAGAATATTTATTATAAAATCCTAACATATTACTAATCGTAGGTTGTACATCATACATACCCATTGTATAATCAACTGTCTTAGCTTTTATAGTATCATCTTTAGTCCAAATTAATAATGGTACTTTTCTATTTAATTCATAATGATAACTATTAAATTCTTGATAAGTTGGATCATCTTTAGATTTAACACTATCAGTAGTCATATCATAGTTTAACATCTTAATATAATCTGTTTTTGGAAGTCTTGCATCATGATCTCCATATAATATTACTACTGTATTATCAAGTAATCCTGCTTCATCTAACTCTTGAAAGAATTCTCCTAAAGCTGAATCAGCATAATGAACGGATTTGAAGTAGTTACCTAGTTTAGTACCTTCTAGATAAGGATGTTCAACGGTAGTAGTTGTTCCATCTTCATTAGTAACTTCTTCATTCATAGTAACTTTAAATTCTCCATACTTAGTAACATCTGAAAATGGTGTATGGTTTGATAAAGATATTACTGTTCCATAAAACTTTCCATGCTCTTCTTTTATTTTCTTTAATTTTTCTACTGACTGTTTAAAGAATGATTTATCTGATAGACCTAGTCCTATCATCTCTTCTCCTTCAGTCTTATAAGTTTCTTTACTATAGAACTTTTCATATCCCAAAGACTCATGCATAGCTCGCCTATTCCAGAAATCAGCATTATTAGCATGCATACTGAATGTATAGTAACCTTTCTCTTTCATAAACTTAGGCGTACCATTATATGTCCTATCAAAGTAACTAACAAAGGCAGTACCATTCTGGGTAGGCATTAAACTAGTATTAAAAGTTAACTCTGTATCAGAACTAGTACCAACACTTACTTGAGAATAAAAATTACTAAAGAATAATCCTTCTTTAATTAATTTATTCATATTAGGAGTTACTTCTTGACCATTAAAGGTTTTGTTAAGAGCTACATCTTGGAAACTCTCAGCATGAATAACAATTACATTTTTTCCTTCTAGTATGCCAGTATATTCATTACTATAATCTCTTGTATCACTTTTATCTTTAAAGTATTCATCAAAACTTTTCTTAGCATTATCATAACCAAACATAGCGCTTATCTTTGGTTGTAAACTTTTAACTACATCATTACCTTGATATAAGTAAATACCAAATCGCATAACGATATATTCTCTATTCCACTGTTTAACAAATCTACCTATCTCTAATCCTGATAAAGTAATAGTAAACACTACCATAATAACAATACCTGCTATAAAAGTATGTAGCCAGTTTGTTTTTCTCTCAACCTTAGTATAACGTTTAAACTTACCTTTCTTTAATAATCTATGATAAGTAAATACAAAGAAAGCAAGTGGTATTAAATAAAGTAAATCTTTTAATTGTAAAACATTTTCTACTACAGCATCTGATACTGGAGCAATAAACTGAGTAAGAGATAACATAGAAGCACTAGCAAAAGATGTATAAAATGTATAGTAAATGGAGTTAATCATACAAATAGCTGTAAAGAAAATACCAGCTATTAGTAAATAGGTATATCTTTTCTTACCCTTAAAGAGATAAGAAAATGATCCTACTAACACCACTATTCCAATATCTGCTATTATTGGTTTAATAGCTAAATAGTTTTCTAGGGTATGCATAGTAAAGAATCTAAGCATAGTAGAATTTATCACACATACTAAAACAAAGGTTAAGAAAAGAGTATTATCTATAAAGTATTTCTTAATTAAATGTTCTTCCTTAACTCTTCTTAAATAATTTTTTCCTCTTTTTACTTGTTTAGTTAATTTCTCTTTCATAACAAACCTCACTTCCTGTCTATTATATCATCCTTACTCTTATTTTTCAATTTTCTTACCAGTTGCTTTACACCTTGATAAATAACATTTACTACAAATACTAACTGACAAGATTGTACTAAAACATATAATTCATCATATTTATATATCTTAGATGGTCTTACTAGTGAGACATTTAACTCTAGACAATTAGTAACAAATAAGATGAATAGATATAAGTGAATACCACATAATAAATAGTTAATTATTTTTTCTTTATTAGTTAATTTATTAGATAGTATGGTATATATCATAAGAGAGAAACTTATTATAACGGTTATTATATAAAAGATTATATTTGGAAAATAAATAGCATAAATTATTCCTTTTACTATTTCTTCTAGAACATATAAGATACTACTTCCATAAAGGAATATACATAAACTTACTATAAATAGAAGAAGAAAAGGGATAAATATTTTTACTTTATTATTTTTATACTTTAGATTAATTAGTAAAAAACTTAAGATAATTATAAAGATTAGTAATTCTTCTATTGCTAGAAATGAACTAAAGTTAAACTTAAAGAATAAGGTTATTTTATCTATAATATTTAAATCCAACTTCTATCCCTCCTATTCATTGGTTTGTTCAAAGATATAAACACTTTGTTTAGTTAAATCATCATGCGTACAAGTTATTAAGGTTAAGGTTTTTTTATTATAATCACGATAAATGGCAATTTTCCCCGTTTTCTCTACTTGATAAGTTTTTACTAGTTTATAGTAATATGCTTTAGCATTATAACTAACAGTAGCGATATCTCCTAGTTCTAATTTATAAAGTGGTTCAAAGAAAGATATTGGAGCATCTCCTGAATGAGCCATTAGAATAAAGTTTCCATTCTTAACATCTGGATAATCTGCTTCTTTAGCAATGGTTACATTATATTCGATGTTATTATACTTAGATTCTTTTTTAACAAATCCTCTTTTAAATTTAATCTTTGGAATACTTAACTGCCCTATATAGGTATATGAGATATTTTTCTTAGGTTGATTAGTAGTAGCTTCTATTTGATTAGTATTATCAGTAGTAGGCTTACTAATATTATTAGTTCCTATATCATTTATAGTTTCATTATCTTCATTTATTTCATCTTGATAAATAGCTAATTTCATTTCACTAAATACTTTATTTTTAATAGTTTTAATAGGAATATAAATCATTATTAATATTCCTATTAAAAGGAAGAAAAGACCAACTAGAAGAAGTTGGCCTTTTTTATTAATTTTTCTTCTTTTTACCATTAGAAGATTTATTAGCTATTACTATGAAGATAATACCAACAACAACTACTGCTGCTCCTATTCCATAAACATATGTCATTGTAAGTTTTGTATTTGGAACATCAATTAGTTTTGTATTATTTAAAACAATTTCTGTCGTTTCGTCTTTTTTAATTTCAAATTCATAAGTAGTTTTTTCTGCACTATAACCATCTGGTATTTTAGTTTCCGTTACAGTATAGTTACCAACTGGTAATGTAATAACTGTTTCTTTATCACTTGTTTCAAAAGTACTAACTGTAGTTCCCTTAGAATCCATAATAGATAAAGTAGCATTTTCTACATAATCTCCAGTTTCCGCATCTAACTTGCGAAACTTTCCTTCTCCTAACTCTATTTCATAAGTTAGATTTAAATTAGATTTTTGTTTAGAATTATTAATTACTCCTAATACAGTAGTCTGTAGTGAAGTACTAGTTGGTTTATAAAAGAATGCATCCTTTTTGCTAAAACTTCCTTCTACACTTACATCAACTGATATTTCACCATCACTAGCAAGTGATGCAGGCATTGATATTATAAATGATTCACCTTTACCGAAAGTAGTTTGTTCTACTAAGCTTGTATTAAGTACTTTAACATTACTATTATTTACTGTTACAGTATAACCAGAAAAACTTGATGAAGTACTAGTAGGTGTTATAGCATTAGTAACAATATTATTATCATTTACTGTATATGTAATACTATCTTTTGTTGGTAATGTTACATTAGGAGTAGTAGTATCTCCTTTATAGGCTAATGCCCCATTAACTAATGAGTCTATTTTACTAGCATATTTACTAGCTTTAATATTTTTCTTATCAAGAACTGATAAATTGTTATAATACTGATAGTTTTTATTAGAGTCATATTTACCATTTCCATCATCGTCTTCAGCAACAGTTGATTCTACACCTTTACTTGAGTAGTTCTTACTATCATCACAGCCATTAACTTTATCTATATACCACCAAATAGCTATTTGAGTTAAATACTCATTTAGTTGTGAGTCAGTACAAGTTCCATTAGCTTTACAAGTACCTTTAGAAGTATCAAAGTTATTATTATCTAAGATATAAACAATTCCTGGATAAGTATCTAATACTGATTTATCTTTTGTATAGTTAACACTAGTACTCATAGATTTCATATGTTCAATACAGAATAAATCTGCAAGCTTATTATCATAACTAGCTTGGAAACCATAATCTATATCAATGGTTCCAATTTCTCTTAGTGTGTTACATGCTGGTGTGTTTTGGTCATCAGTACATGTTGGGTTCTTTCCTAGTTTACTAGTAAATGAATCTGGAAGTGATTCAAGTAGTGCAGCATAAGATGGCTTTCCCATAGTTAAAAAGCCTATTATTACTAAGACAAATAGAAAAATAGTAGCAACAATACCAATCATTTTAACATTTCTTTTAGCTTTTTCAAATTCTAAATCAGTGGAAGTCTTTTTTATAACTTTCTTTCGTGTACTTTTAGTACTCATATATATCACCTTACCTTATGGATAAAGTATAGCAAAGAAAAATATCTTTTTCAAGATATTTCCAAAAATCGATTAATTTAGTATTGTCTATTATAGTGTTAAGTGTAAAGTAATGATATTAATATTATGCTACAAATAACAAAACCCGCCCCAAATAGTAAATTTAGTTTGATCAACTGTATCCCAAGCAGGACAAGAACAGAATATTTCGTTCATATTTGTTACATTTGATGTATCAAAACTACTTACATCTAAGCTAGTTAACCTGCTACAGCTATAAAACATATGATTCATATTTGTTACTTGTGATGTATCAAAACTACTTACATTTAAACTTGTTAAACTACTACAGTAATAAAACATATAACTCATATCTGTTACTTTTGATGTATCAAAACTACTTAAATCTAAACTTGTTAAACTACTACACTCATAAAATATATGACTCATATCTGTTACTTTTGATGTATCAAAACTACTTACATTTAGACTTGTTAAACTATCACACCTTTCAAACATACCCATTTTATTATCACCAAATGTTAAAGCCATAGTTGTTACATTCGATGTATCAAAGTTGCTTAAATCTAAACTTGTTAAACTTCTACAGTAATAAAACATACCACCCATATTTGTTACTTGTGATGTATCAAGTGCTG
>CAVLCG010000056.1:0-8925 GCA_963661445.1 bacterium
TCATGTGTCTTTTTTGTGATACTTTGATGACTTTTCGTTAGAAATTTGGTACAATATTTGTAGAGTGTAGGAGGTAAAATATGGAAGTAACTAAAATAGTAAAAGGTATACCAGAGGATGTTAAAGAAAAAAGAATATTAAGAATAAAAGAAGCACTATCTTTTGAAACTGGTACCAAAGAAAATCCTTCACATAATGTAGTTAATGTGGTAAATGGAGTAGAAGTTTATTTAGATAAGCCAGGAAAGGAATACTTTAGAGATGGGGACGCCCAAAATATAAATGATATGTCTCCAGGTGTAGGAAATTACTATACAAGATATGCATTTAAAGATATATGGAAAGATTTGTTAAGTATTTCAGTTCATTTAAGTGATGATTCATACAAAAAATTATTTGTTATAATTTATAGGTTAGCTTATATGCTAGATTGTGTAATTGTAGATGATAAAGTAAGATTTCAACCATCAACAGAAATAATGAATGAAATTAATCTAATACAAAAAGAAATAGATGCTAAAAAAATTGATTTTAAGGTTTTAGAATTTTTAAACTTCTTGGATATACTTGGATGGAATGAAGATGTAAAATATCAACCTGATATGATTTTTGAAACTCCTAAAAAAGGAAGAATCAACAATATTTTAAGTATGATTTCAATTCCATTAATATTTAAAAACTTTGTGGATAATGTTATTGATAATAAAGATGATTTAGAAAACTTAGATTATAGTGCGTTAATAGATATGGCACAAGACTTTTCTAGAACCAGAGGTGTTTCACCAATTTCTAATACAGCATTAATAGAGCATCTAGCTCCTTTCCTTGAAGACTAATGTTTATAGGTAGCAATTAAATGCTGCTTTTTCTTTGCAAAAAAATTGCTCTCTTCACATTCAAGAGGGCATATTTTTTAGATACGAATTAGATACTGGACTTGAGTTTTTAGATATGAATTAAATACTAATTTTATGAAAAACGTGTTTTTAGATACGATTAGATACTTGATTTTATTGGGTTTGCCAAGTGTTTAAAGGATATGTTCTCTTTCTCCTGAAGAGAGTAACGTATTTCAGAAACTCAGCGTTTATAAGGGTTTGCGAGGGTCAGAATCGTTCTGTTCGGCCCACTGCCACATCCAACAAAAAATCAAAATTGTTTAAAGCCAATGTTTATAAGGGCTTGCGAGCATATAAAGAATTTATAATAATTCTTGGGAACAAGTTTTGTTAAAATTGCATGATTATTGCAGACATTTAAGAGATAAAGTAGTATAATGTAATTATAGATTTCTATACAATTAAAGTATAGAATTTTTTATTTTATAAGGAGGGTGCAATGGTAGAATTAAGATCATACTTTTGTCAAACATATTATAAACATGAGTATTATGTTAACATGTTCCAGGATTTATTAACTTGGAGAGATAGTGGTGATGAATTTTGGATCTATGATGAGCAAGATGCAATCGATAAGTTTAAAGAGCTTATTCAACCTTATAATCCAAATAATTCAATGATAGATACTGTAAATGATAACAATTTTATATATTTATGTAACTATTTAAATGATATAGGCTATTACATAGAAGAATTTCCTAATTTCTTAGAGAGGCCAACAGAGAGATGGGATTTGTCATATGATAAGATAAGAAAAAAGATTATTGAAAGAGATGGATATAATGGTAAAGTAGCATGGGCTGATAGAAGTGTCTTCGTCGAAAATCTTAAATTTATAAAAAAGAATAAACATAGAGTATCTGATGATGTAGCAAAAACCCTAAAAATCGTATCTACGAGAGGTGCTGAGTTTAATAATATGTCATTAGATGAGAAACTTGAAGCAATTTGTAATAGTATAGAGTATCTTTTAAAGCCTCATAAAAAAAGTGATAAATTTATTGTTTTAGATTATACAGATACTGATGGATATTTATCAGATGATATAGTAAAAGGGTATAGAAACAAATTAGAATGCTTCAGACATTCTACAAAGGAAGACATTAATAAAAGATCAAATTATGCAGATAGTCAAAAAGATTTTTTTATAAACTATGGATTAATAATAATTGATTATATAAATAGAAAAATGATTGATGATCAATAGGAGGTAATATGGCAACTATTAGTAGTATTTATAATTTAAATAAAACACAATTAGAATTAGATTTTGTGAATATTGATATTGAAAAAGATACTCCTTTGTTTATTGATTCAACATTAATCGCATAATGTAACTCTGATTTTACAGTGGCATGTAACGAATTGTACAAGATTTCTTTTCATATTTAATTGGCCTGTTAAAAAACAATATGGATGATAAAGCAAGAATGATCTGTACCAGAATAGGCGAAGTAAACGAAGCATACCTTGGATTATCAACGAATAAATCAAGAGGGAAAGGTATAGGACAAAGTGGTACCTTGGATATTTTTACACAATTAAAGAATAGTAAGGCTATAGAATATGGTGTATTAGAAAATATTGAGGATTTGAGAATGTTTATTGAAAATATAGACAGAGATAAATTGTCAGATTTAATAACAAATATTATCAGAATAAAACTCTTAGAATATACAATTGAACAATGTGAGTTAAATAATATTCCTCTTACTAAAAATGTACCATCAGGGTATTATTGGAATATGGAAACTCACAAATGGGAAAACAAATATTTACTAGCTATACAGAAAATGGCTTTGGCAAAGATGAACAAATTAGACTTGCTAAAGTATATAAAGAATTAGCTAATAGAGGGTGTTATGTAATGCTATCTAATTATAATACACCACTAATAAAAGATTTATATAAAGACTATAATATCCATATAATAGAAGCTAAAAGAAATATAAATGCTAATGGAAATAAAAGGGGAAAAGTAGAAGAAGTAATTATAACTAATTATGAAAATAAAAAGTTATTTAATGAAGCAAACTAGGTCATTAATATGATCTTTTTCTTTTTGTTTTACTATTGACATAAATACCCCCACCCCCTATAATTAGATAGGGAAGAGGGAATAGAGATGTCTATAAAATGTGAAGAGTGTACAAGAGTGAAACATAGAAGCGATGAAGATAAAAAGAAGCTTATTCGTAGACTTAATATTATTTCAGGACAAGTTAATGGTCTTAAACAAATGATTGAAAGTGATAGATATTGTGATGATGTTTTAATTCAAATAGCATCAGTTAATAAATCTCTTAAAAGTCTAGGCAATGAGATTTTAAAAAATCATCTAGAAACTTGTGTAGTTAAAGATCTTAAAGAAGATAAGTTAGAAGTGATAGATGAAGTAATTGACCTATTTGGAAGGATTAATTCTTGATGAAACTATATGTCAAAATTAAAGGAATTAGTTGTAATCACTGCTTACAAACGATAGAAGCAAATCTATTAAAAGATAAAAATATAGAAAATGTTAAATTTAAAAATGATATTGCTATTATCACTTATAAAAATACTATTAATAGGGAAAAACTAATTAAGAAAATCATCTCTTTAGGTTACTATACTGAAGAAGATTATATAAGTGATGATATAACCAAACTAGGTAATAAAACAAATCTAAAAGAAATAATTCTAATCATAACTATATTAATTCTTATCTTTTATCTATTATATAAACTGATAGGTTTTAATATCTTTAATGTTATTCCGACAATTGATAGTAATATTACTTACGGAATGCTTTTTATCACTGGACTTTTTACTAGTATTCACTGTATAAGTATGTGTGGAGCAATTAATTTACTAACCATAATAAATAAAACAGGTAAAAGAACTTATAAAAGACCAATTCTTTATAATCTAGGTAGATTAATCTCTTATACCTTTCTAGGAGCGGTAGTAGGACTAATCGGTAGTACTATAACAATAAATAATAAAGTATCAGGGATAATTATTTTAATAGCTGCTACTATAATGTTTTTAATGGCTCTTTCCATGTTAGGAATAATTCCTTTAAGAAAAGTAAAAAGATTTAAGGGAAAACTAAAGACTAAAAGTCCCTTTCTAATTGGTTTATTAAATGGCCTTATGCCTTGTGGACCACTCCAAGCAATGCAAGTATATGCTTTATCAACAGGTAGTCCTATAAAAGGAGCTATATCTATGTTTATCTTTTGTCTTGGTACTATCCCTCTTATGTTAAGTACCGGTCTAATTCTAACTAGACTTAATAGTAAAAATAAAATCCTTATTAATAAGATAGCTACTTGTTTAATACTAATTTTATCACTAGTGATGCTTAATCAAGCTTTACTATCTCTAGATATAGACTTATTTAAAAATCAGAAGGAAGAAACTTATCAGAAATCTATTATTAAAGATAACTATCAAGAGATTAAGATAAATGCCTCATATGATAATTATCAAGATATAATCATTCAAAAAGATATACCAGTTAAATTAATCATTCATGTTGATAAAGATAAACTAACTGGTTGTAATAATGAAGTGCATCTAAAGAAATATAACATTAAGAAAAAACTAGTAGCAGGTGATAATCTAATAGAATTTACCCCAACTAAAGTAGAAACCCTAACTTATACTTGCTATATGAATATGATTAAAAATAATATTAAAGTAATAGATAATAAAAAATATTTTGAAAGGAAAAGCTAACTATGAAAGTAATTTTAAGTATTGAAGGCATGAGTTGTAGTGCTTGCTCATCAGCATTAGAAAAGTATTTAAATAAACAAAAAGGAGTAGTAGATGCTTCAGTTAACCTTGTCTTAGCAACTGCTACTATTACATATGATGAGACACTATCTTTAAGTGATTTAGAAAGATTTATTGAAGAAGCGGGTTATAAAAGTCTTGGTATTTATTCAGAAGAAAAGGCTTTTAAGGAAGAGAAAATTAATAAAAGATTATTTGCCTTTTATACTATTCTTGCTATTTTAATACTTTATATTTCTATGTCACATATGGTGGGATTACCTGTTATACCATTACTTAATATGGAAAAGTATCCTGTTAACTATGCAGTTACTTTACTAATACTATCTCTTCCTTATCTTTACTATGGAAAAGATATTCTAAAAAGTGGTTATTTAAATCTTGTTCATAAATCCCCTAATATGGATACTTTAGTTTCTATTGGTGTTTTAGCAAGTCTTATCTATAGCATCTTTAATACCATTATGATAATTAAAGGACAAACAAGTTATGTAGAAAATCTTTACTATGAATCGTTTTGTATCGTTATCTACTTTGTCAAACTAGGAAGATTTATTGATACTAAGAGTAAATCTAAAACAAAGGAAGCTATTAAAGAACTAGTTCAAGTAACCCCAACCAAAGCTTTACTTAAAACTAGGGAAGGGGAAAAAGAAATTAGTATTGATGAAGTGAAAAAACATGATACTTTAATTTGTAAACCAGGTGAGAAAATAGCAGTCGATGGAAATATTATCAGTGGAAGTGCTTATTTTGATGAAGCTTTTATAACTGGCGAGAGTAAACTAGTTAAGAAAAAAATAGGTGATAAAGTAATAGCAGGTAGTATTAATACTAATGGTTATATAACATATGAAGCAATTAATATTGGTAAAGATTCAACTATATCCGAAATAGTAAGACTAGTAGTAGAAGCTACTAATACTAAACCAGCTATTGCTAAAGTGGCAGATAAAGTAAGTTCTATCTTTGTACCAAGCATCCTACTCATCGCTTTTCTAACTTTAATTATTAATCTATTAACAAATAATTTAGATATAGCCTTAACTAGATTTGTAACTGTCTTAGTAGTAGCTTGCCCTTGTTCTCTTGGTCTTGCCACCCCTTTAGCTGTTATTGTTAGTGAAGGAGTCTGTGCTAAGAATGGTCTATTAATAAAAAATAGTGAGTCATTAGAAGTACTTAATAGTATTGATACCATTGTCTTTGATAAAACAGGTACTCTTACTTATGGTAATTTACAAGTATCAACTGTTTACAATTATAGTGATTACTCTGATAAAAAAGTACTAGAATTAGTAACAAGCCTGGAGCATAAATCAACACATCCTATCGCTAAAGCTTTTAAAAATAAAGCAAATCTTACTGTAACTAAATTTAATAATATAGCAGGACTGGGAGTAAGTGGTACTATTAATGATAAGAAATATTATCTAGGAAATGATAAACTAGTAGACCAATTAATGATTGATGATATTCATTCACTAGACTTTAATCGGTTGGTGAGTGAGGGTAACAGTATCATCTATGTAGTAGAAGATAGAAAAGTAATCGCTTTAATAGGTGTTAAAGATACTCTAAGAAATAATGCTAGAGAAGTTATTAAAAAGTTAAAGAAAAATAATAAAAAAGTCTTAATGTTAACTGGTGATAACTTAGAAACCGCTAATATTATTAGTAAAGACTTAGCACTTGATGAGGTAAAAGCCTCACTTCTTCCTAAAGAGAAAACGACGGTTATAAAAGAATTATTAAAAGAAAATAGAAAAGTAATGATGGTAGGAGATGGGATAAATGATGCTCCAAGTCTTGCCACTGCCACTATTGGTGTAGCAATTGCAAGTGGTACTGATATAGCTAACAATTCGAGTGATATTATCTTAATGAATGATAATTTAGAAAGTATTCTTAATCTATTTATCATCAGTAGGAAAACTATTAAGAATATAAAACAAAATCTTTTCCTCTCATTCTTTTATAATATCTTAATGATACCAATTGCTATAGGACTATTTGCTAAATTTAATATTATAATGAATCCGATGATTGCCTCTTTTGCCATGACTTTAAGTAGTCTAACGGTTGTAATCAATGCTCTTAGACTTAGAAAAATAAAATTAGAAGGGAAATAAGAAAATGTTTAATAAGAAAATTAAAACTATAATTAAAATAGAAGGAATGAGCTGTAATCATTGTGCTGATAAAGTAACTAAAGCTCTAGAAAGTCTAGATGATATAAGAAAAGTAAAAGTAAATCTTAAGAATAATAGTGTTACTATTTTAAGTGATAAAGAGTTAAATCTTAAAGCAGTAGAAGATACTATCAACTCTTTAGGATACAAATATGAAGGGGTAGAGTAATGAGAAAAGTTAGTTATCTTATTCTTGTCTTAATCCTAGTTTTAACTGTTAATGGTTGTAGTACTAAAACTAAAGAAGCAAAGAAACAAGTAGAAAATAAATATATAACAGTAAAAGCTAATGAAGATAATAATATTATTTTAGATACTAGTAAAATAACAAGTACAGCTACCTTTGTAAATTATGACGATGATAGTATTATTATTCAGTTTATCTTAGTAAGGGGAACTGATGGCAAAGTAAGAATAGCACTTAATACTTGTCAGGTTTGTAATCCATCTCCTAAAGCTTACTTCATTCAAGAAGGTGAATACTTAGTATGTCAAAACTGTGGTACTAAGTTTCATATAAATAAGATTGGAATAGAAAAAGGAGGTTGCAATCCAACCCCAGTAGAAGAAAAACAAGAAGAAGATAATAAGATTATTATTAGTAAAGATTATATAGATACTTTTAAATCTAAGTTTAAAAATCTTAAAGAAAAAATCAAATAGAAAGGTGTAAAACTATGAATGAAATAAAATGTCCTAATTGTGGAACCGTTTTTAAAATTGATGAACAACAATATGACTCTATTGTAAAACAAGTAAGAGATAGTGAATTTAAAAATGAGATAGCAACAAGGCAAGAACAATATGAAAAAGACAAGAACCAAGCAATAAAACTAGCTGAGAATGAACTTGAAAAGAAATTAAGTGAAATGCTAAAAGAAAAAGATTTAGAGATAACAAAACTAAATGAAGAATTAAAAAGTAAAAAACAGCTAGAAGATAGTTTGGTTGAAAATACTAAGATTAAAACAGCTAATGAATATAAAGAAGAAATAGCAAAGTTAAATATTAAAATTAAAGAATTAGAAAATGAAAAAGATAAGAATATTTCTAGTTTGAAAAGTCAGTTAGAATTAGATAGTAAAGAGTATGCTTTAAAAGAAAAGAATATCAAAGATGTGTATGAAAATAAACTAAAAGATAAAGATGAAATGATTGCTTATTACCGAGATATGAAAGCAAGACAATCAACTAAGATGATAGGAGAAAGTCTAGAAGTACACTGTAATAATGAGTTTAATACCTTAAGACCATTATTTCCTAATGCTTACTTTGAAAAGGATAATGATGCTAAGAGTGGTTCTAAAGGAGATTTTATTTTTAGAGATTATGATGAAGAGAAAACAGAGATTGTATCTATTATGTTTGAGATGAAAAATGAAGCAGATATGACAGCTACTAAACATAAGAATGAAGACTTTTTTAAAGAACTAGATAAAGATAGAAAAGAGAAGAAATGTGAATATGCAGTACTTGTATCCTTACTTGAAATTGATAATGATTATTATAATACTGGAATAGTAGATGTTTCTTATCGTTATCCTAAGATGTATGTTATTAGACCACAATTTTTTATTCCTTTGATAACCTTAATTAGAGGAGCTGCTCTTAATGCTTTAGAATATAAAAAGGAAATGCTTGTTTTACAAAATCAAAATATTGATATATCTCACTTTGAAGAGAATATGAATGCCTTTAAGAGTGGTTTTGCAAGAAATTACCGTTTGGCTTCGGAAAAGTTTAGTAAAGCGATAGATGAAATAGATAAAACGATTGATCATTTACAAAAGACAAAGGAAGCATTACTTTCTAGTGATAAAAACTTAAGACTTGCTAATAATAAAGCAGAAGAGTTAACTATAAAAAGGTTAACAAGAAATAGTCCGACAATGGCTAAACTGTTTGAAGAACAAAATAAAAAAGATGAAGAAAACAGTAAGATTGAGTATTAACAAGTTTACTTACTAACTGTGCTTTCAGTACTTAGACAAATGTAACTATTCAGACTTATAAATTGAAAAAGTAGTATTAGGTGCTGCTTTTTCTTT
>CAVLCG010000057.1:0-6584 GCA_963661445.1 bacterium
ACGAGGTTACCGTAATGGTCGAAAAGCTGGTGTAGAACATGGTTATAGTCAAGGAATTAGTCAAGGAATTAGTCAAGGAATTAGTCAAGGAATTAGTCAAGGAATTGAACAAGAAAGAAATTCTATAATTAATGCTATGCTAAGTAAAGGCTTATCCTATGACACAATTGCTGAAATAACGAATATTCCTAATCAAGACATAAAAAGAATGAGAAAGTGATTTTTCTCATCCTTTTAGTTTCCTAGAAGTAGAGTAATTGTACCACCATCTTCAAGTCTTTCACCTGCTTTTGGTGATTGACTGATTATCTTATCACCACTCTTACTGTATTCTACTTTAAAATGTTCTAATAGTTCCTTTGCTTCTTTTTTGTTTTTACCAATGACATTTGGTACCTCGTAATAAACTTTATCATCCCATTGCCAATCTTTTTCCACACCGCCTTCTTGTTTCTTTATATCTAAAGCTTCTATTATATCTAGAAGAATTCTTCTTGCTATTGGCGTAGTAGTGTAACTTGATAAAAGGGCAGTGTTTTTAGGATTATCAATAGCAATATATAAAACAGCTTCAGGGTCATTACTAGGGACAATACCCACAAAGGACATAATATAATTATTAACAAGGTATGCTCCATCTTTAACCTTTTGGGCAGTACCAGTCTTTCCTCCAATTCGGTATCCATCAATATAAGCGGCTTTTCCTCCACCTAAAGCTACTACTGTTTCTAATGCATAACGCATTGTCTTAGATGTTTCTTTACTAATCGTTTTTCTAACAACTGTTTTTTTATTCTGATACATAACATTACCAGTCTCTGGTTCTAAGACGTTTTTTAAAACATAAGGCTTTAGTAAATTACCACCATTTAACACAGCAGAGATAGCAGTTATCTGTTGAATAGGAGTTACACTTATACCTTGACCAAAAGCAGTAGTAGCAAGTTCTACATTACCAACTCTTGATAGGGGAAATATTATTCCTTTTCCTTCACCGTTAAGATCAATTCCTGTCTTACTACCGAATCCAAACAAATCTAAATAAGAGAATAATTTTTCTTTTCCAAGCCGTTCTCCCATTAAAACAAAACCTGGGTTGCAAGAGTTTTGCAATACCTGCAAGAAAGTTTGATCACCATGTCCACCTGCTTTCCAACATCTGATTCTTGCTCCATCTACAGTAACACCACCAGAGTCAAAAAAGTGTTCATTATAAATATCAATAACTTTCTCCTCAATGCTAGCAGCTGTCGTAATGATTTTTTGGGTGGATCCAGGTTCATAACTAGCCCAGATAGGTAGATTTCTACTTAATACTTCACTACCATAATTTTTATAATTATTAGGATCAAAAGTAGGTCTAGAGCTCATAGCAAGTACTTCTCCTGTTTTAGGATTCATAACAACCGCAAGAGCCATATCAGGATTCATCATGTTAACAACATTATCAAGTTCTCGCTCAACCGATTTTTGAATATTTATATCAATCGTTAGTTGTAAATCCATTCCATCTTGTGGTTTTACATAAACATCAGAAAGAGTAAGTTTATTTCCTTTAGCATCAGAAAAGTACTTAATAGCCCCTGCTTCTCCCGTTAAATATTTGTCATATTGTAATTCTAGTCCGGATAATCCTTGATTATCAATTCCTACATAACCAAGGACATGGGCAAGTAGTGTTTTATATGGATAATATCTTTTCGCTTCTTTAAGAAGATAGACACCATCAAACTTTAAAGCTTCAATCTTATCAGCTACCTCATAAGAAAGACGTCTTCCAATAGGATGAACACGTTCAATTGATGTATTTTTAAAGACATGTTTCTTCATCTCATCATAACTAACATTAAGTATCTTGGCTAACTTCTTGGTAACTTCCTTCTTATTCTTAATCTGATTAGGGACTAAGACAAGAGAAGTGGTAGTAACATTATTAGCTAAAACAACTCCGTTTCGATCAAGAATCTTTCCACGTGATGCTTCAATAGGCAAATTTCTACTCCATAAATCACTAGCAAGACTTGATAATTTCTTGTAATCAAAAACTTGGACATAGAATACTTTGATAATAACCATTAATAGAACAAAACCAAATAGTAAAAGCATTATTTTAATTCTTTTATTGATATTTTTTATAAACAAAATGGATTCACCTCTATGAACTATATGCTATAAACAAGTTACTTATTCTAAAAAAATTAGTCTAAATCCGTAAATGGTATCTTAAAAGATGTGTTTGGTATAAAAAAAACTTTATTTTTTTAAAAAAATGTGTTATAATATGTGCATCTTTAAGAAAGAAGGGGGAAGATTTATGAAAAATCAAATATATCCAGTAGGTTATACAGTAATGCCTATCATTAAAACAAAAAAGATGTACAAAGTAGGAGAAACTAATAAAGAAGAGGGATCTATAGTAGCTTATATTCCTTCAAAATGTTATTTAGTAAGTAGTGAGAAGAAAATAACTAAATCAGGACAAGTTGCTTGTTCTTATGGTGTTGTTTATCCATATGTTACTGGTGAATCAGTAGTGGAAAATTATTATATTTCAAGTTATCCTGAATATAATAGCAATGGTGAATGTGTTAATAGTTCTAAAACAGAATTTTTAACTGATAATTTTGAAGATGCTTTAAAGCAAGCTACTATTAATAATAATGAGTTATTAAATTCTACTATTTATTCTAAAGGATTAATGACAAATTATCTTACTTCTAAGGAAAATTATAAAAAATTAATTTCTATGTATATGGAAGCAGCACTTTTCTTAGAAGATAGAACATCGGATATTGATGTTAACATTACTGATTATGTAGAAACTACTAATAAAAAACCAATCTTAAAGTAATAGTATAAAGAAATAAACAAGAAAAAGTTTATTTCTTTTCTTGTCTTATGATAGAATTAATCTTAGAGGTGAGTACTTATGCAAATAATAATTATTGGTTCAGGTGCCAGTGGTCTAGCAGCTGGTATTTCTTTATTAAGATGTGGTAATGATGTAACCATGCTAGAAAGAAATAATATTAGTGGTAAGAAACTATTACTAACCGGCTCAGGCAGATGCAATTATTTTAATAATGATCAAAATATAGCACACTATCATAGTAGTAATAAAGATATATTAGAAAAGATAATAACTAGTGATAATATTAAACTAGTAGAAGCATTTATTGCCTCTTTAGGAATAGTACCTAAGGTAAAAGATGGTTATTATTATCCTTTTGCTAACCAAGCTTATAATATAAAAGAACTGCTAGAAAGAACCTATCTAGATTTAGGTGGTAAGATTAAATATAACTATTTAGTAGAAAAAGTAGAAAAGAAGAATAACTTATTCTTAATAAATGATAATATATCTTGTGATAAATTAATACTAGCAACCGGTAGTAAAGCATATAAAATGACTGGTAGTGATGGAGCAGGTTATACTCTTGCTAAGAGGTTTAATCATCATATTGTAAAAGTATTGCCATCCCTAACCTCACTTATAACTAAAGAAAAGACAAATCTTAAAGGAGTAAGAGTAGATGCCAAAGTAACTCTTTATGAAGATGGGGTAAAAGTAAGAGAAGAACTAGGTCAAGTTCAATTTACTGATTATGGATTAAGTGGTATTTGTATCTTTAATCTTAGTTATTATGCCGTTAAAGGTTTAAATGATAACAAGAGTGAAGTAATAACTATAGATTTAATGCCATTTATAGATAAAGTTAGTTCTAAAAATAAAAAAATATATGATTTATTACTAGGCTTTTTACCTAATAAAATGATTGATTATATACTTAAGACTTTAGATATTTCTAAAGATATATATTATGAAGACTTATCAAATGATAAAAAGAAAGACTTAACTAAACTATTAAAAGAGATGAAATTTAATATTACCTCTTATAAAGAATTTGACTTTTCCCAAGTATGTAGTGGCGGGGTAAGTCTTAAGGAGATAAATCCGTTAACAATGGAGTCTAAGCTTGTTAAAAACTTATATATTATAGGAGAATTGTTAGATGTTAATGGAGACTGTGGAGGTTACAACTTAACATTCGCATTTTTAACTGGAATATTAACTAGTAGGGGTGATACTAATGCTTAGAGTAGAAATTAATTTAAAAATAGATAATGATAATTATCAAGAAGAAGTAGTAAAACTATTAAAGATAAAGTCTAGTGATATAAAAAGCATTAGTATTAATAAAAAATCAGTAGATGCTAGAAGACGTGATGAGATTCATTATCACTATAGTACTGATATAGAACTAGAAAATAAACTAGAAGACAAATTATTAAAAAATAAGAAATTAAAACTTAAGAAAGTCATAAAAGAAGAATATCAAATACCAAATAATGGTTCTCTTAAATTAGAAAATAGACCTATTATTGTAGGAAGTGGTCCCGCTGGACTATTTGCTGCTTATCTTTTAGCAAGTAAAGGATTTTCTCCCTTAGTAATAGATAGAGGAGAAGAGATGACTAAAAGAGTAAAGACCGTTAATACTTTCTTGGAAAAAGGTACTTTAAATGAAGAAAGTAATGTCTCTTTTGGTGAAGGAGGAGCAGGAACATTCTCTGATGGAAAACTAAAAACAATGATTAGAGATAAGGAACATAGAGGTAGAAAAGTATTTGATATCTTTATTGAAAATGGAGCAGAAAGTGATATTTTATACTTACAACATCCTCATCTTGGAACTGATAAACTAAGAGAGATAATCCCTTCTATTAGAAATAAAATAACTAAGCTAGGTGGAGAATTTAGATTTAGTACTAAACTTACAGATATTAAAATAGAAAATGAAAAAGTAGTAGCAGTTACTCTAAATGATAAAGAACAACTACCTTGTAATGTTCTAGTACTTGCTATTGGTCATAGTGCTAGAGATACTTTTCATCTTTTAGATGAAAAAAAACTATTAATGGAATCTAAACCATTTGCAGTAGGCGTTAGAGTAATGCACTATCAAGAGATGATTGATAAAGAACAGTATCAAAATAAGATTAAGAAAGCTCCATACAAACTAACTTATCAAACAAAAAATCATCGAGGAGTATACTCATTTTGTATGTGTCCTGGAGGTTATGTTATAAATTCATCTAGTGAAAATAATTCTCTTGTAGTAAACGGGATGAGTAATTATCTAAGAGATAGTAATACTGCCAATAGTGCTATTGTAGTAACAGTATCTAAAAAAGATTATGGGGAAGGATTATTTGCAGGAGTAAAGTATCAACAAGAATTAGAAAAAAAAGCTTATTTAAAAGGAAATGGGAAGATACCAGTAGAGTACTATCAAGACTTTTTAAGTAAAAAGATAACTAAGAAGAAAACAGACTTTGCCATTCTAGGAGATTATACTTTTACTGATTTAAATGATATATTGCCACTAACTATTAGTGATTCAATTAAAGAAGCGATGCTAGAATTTAATAAAAAAATAAAAGGGTTTAGTGATAGTAATCCCTTACTTGCAGGAGTGGAAACAAGAACTTCATCCCCTATTAAAATAATAAGAGATGATAAACTAGAGTCAAACATCAAAGGAATATATCCTTGTGGTGAAGGAAGTGGTTATGCTGGAGGGATAACCTCATCCGCTATTGATGGAATAAAAGTAGCAGAAGAAATAATTAAAAAATACTATTATTAATAATAGGTAAAAACGATATTTTAAGATATTGTTTTTTAATATAAAATTAGAAAAAAATCTTCTCAAATTTAATTTGTTAAGTTATAATAAATAATTAGAAATGGGTGAAGTGTAATGAGGCGAGTACCAGTTATGATTGTTAACGAAACTGTCTTATTTCCAAAGGTTGAGTATAGGATAGAAACACAGGATGAGAAGACAGAAAAGCTAATAAATATAATAGAACAAAGTAAGGATCAACAAATTATTATGATACATTCCCTAGATGGCTTTTCTCTAGATAATGTTATAGAATTTCCATCTCTTGGAATATTATCAACTCTGACCTTAAAACTATTAGTGCCAAATTCTAAGACAAGAGCAGTATTTTTGTGCCATGAGAGAGTTAAAGTTACTAACTATGAAAAAGAAAATGGCATTTGGTATGTTGATATAGAAGATGTAAATTTAAAAGAAATACCAAAAGAGAAAAATACCTTATATATAGATATGTTGTTAAGATCATATGAAAAATATAGTAACTTAATAGCTAACACTAGTAATGCTATGCTTCACCAATTATCCTTTATTGATAACTTATCAGATTTAACGGACTCTCTAGCTGTTCTTTTACCATTTTCTATTGAACTTAAGAAAAAATATCTATATGAAGAAGATCCTATTAAAAGAGCAATTGCCTTACTTGAACAGTTAAAAGAGGAAATAGCACTAGCTAAGATAGAAAACCAAATAGATGAAAAAGTAAAAGAAGAAGTAGCAGATAGTCAGAAGAAATTTTATTTACAGACTAAACTTAAAGTAATAAAAGATGAATTAGGGGAAGAAAATAGTAAAAATGGTGAAATAGAAAAATATCAGAAAAGATTAAAAAAATTAAAAGCTAATAAAAAAATAAAAGATAGAATTAAAGAAGAAATTAAAAGATATGAGACA
>CAVLCG010000057.1:6594-8868 GCA_963661445.1 bacterium
ATGAGACATCAGCACCCATTTCTCCAGAAGTGGTAATGATGAAAGATTATATTGAATGGATGTTATCACTACCTTTTGAAATAGAAACTAAAGATGTAACTAACTTAGGAGAAATTCAAAAGACACTTGACAGTAATCACTATGGTATGAGTGATGTAAAAGAAAGAATATTAGAATATATTGCTGTTAAACAAAATTCTAAGAAAGAGAAAAGTCCTATTCTTTGCTTAATAGGACCGCCTGGTGTTGGTAAAACCTCACTTGCTTATTCCATAGCCAAAAGTTTAAATAGAAATATTGCAACTATATCAGTTGGAGGAATTAATGATGAAGCAGAAATAGTAGGACATAGAAGAACTTACGTAGGTGCTCTACCTGGTAGAATAATTCAAGGTATGAAAAAAGCTGGTAGTTCTAATCCTGTCTTTATTATTGATGAGATAGATAAAATGACTAAAAGTGTTAAAGGGGATCCAGCCAGTAGTCTTTTAGAGGTATTAGATAAAGAACAGAACACCCATTTCTCTGATCATTATATCGAGGAAGACTTTGATCTTTCTAAAGTGCTTTTTATAGCAACCGCTAACTATGAAGATCAAATACCACTAGAGTTAAAAGATAGATTAGAAATTATTCATATACCATCATATACTGAATACGAAAAGAAAGATATCGTCTTAAATTATTTAATACCTAAACTAATGGATGAAGTAGGATTAACTCCTTTTGAAGTTGTTTTTGAAAGTGAAGCTATTTTAGAAATCATTAGATGTTATACTAAAGAAGCTGGTGTTAGGGAACTTAGTAGAATGCTTTCTAAAATCTTAAGAAAAATAGTAAAGAAAATGTTATTAGAAAATAATGAAGCCCAAGTAATAGTAACAAAAGATTCTCTTGAAAAGTATTTAGGCAAGAAAATATATCCATTTTACCATCAAAAAGAAGCATTACAAGTTGGAGTGGTTAATGGATTAGCTTATACTCCTTTTGGAGGAGATGTTTTAAAAATAGAAACTACTTATTATAAAGGAAAAGGTAACTTAATACTTACCGGTTCTTTGGGAGATGTTATTAAAGAGTCAGCATCTATCGCCCTTAGTTATATAAAAGCTAATTATAAGAAATTTAATGTTAGTGATTCCATATTTTCAAGTGATATTCATATTCATTTACCAGAAGGAGCTGTCAATAAAGAGGGACCAAGTGCTGGTATTGCTTTAACTACTTCAATAATAAGTGCCTTTAGTAATAAGATGGTTTCTTCTAAAGTAGCTATGACCGGTGAAATTACTTTACAAGGTGATGTTCTTGCTATTGGAGGAGTTAGAGAAAAAGTGTTAGGAGCCTATAGAACAGGAGTTAAAAAAATATATTTACCTAAAGAAAATAAGAGGGATTTAGAAGAAATTCCTAAAGAAATAAAAGATAAAATTAAGTTTGTTCTAGTATCCAATTATCAAGATATAGCAGCAGAATTATTTATAGATTAATTAATTTAATAAAAATATTGAATACATCTACATATTTGATAGATGTTGATTGACACTCTAAAATGTACAATACCATAACTAAATTTGCAAAATAAAATGTAAAAATATATGTTCAATATAAGATTCGCTTCTGGTTATTCGACGGTAAGAACAATAAGACCATTACTTTTAAGAAATGATAGTATTGAAAGTATTATGAAAGAATATGATATAGAACTAGAAAGGTATCATTTTGCTAGAGTTCAAAATAATAATGATGAACATATCTTTGAATGGTTAGCTTCAAATATAACTGAAAATGAAATGCCCGAAATGAATAGAAGAGATTATTCTGGAGCTGCTAGTAGTATGGTAACTCATGAACTTACACCAGAATAAATCGAAAAGTATTATCCATACAACGAAACGGATAATAAAGGATTAAGGGATTTAGCTTTAGATAATAATCCTAATAGTGCTAATATTGTTGTTTATAATGGTTGTACAAGATCTTTTCTTGATGATGCAACTCGTAATGATAAACTAGCTCAACAATTAATGAGTGGTGTTAATAGAAATACAGTTGGTTTAGAATCTGTACTTAAATATATTCGAACTAACAACAGAACTAATCAAGCTAATACTCAAGTATATGTTTGTGGTGCTCCAAATTTCTTAGGTTTAGGAATATCAGAATTAATAGACCTGTCCGGAAAGCTTTATGAATTATTTAAATTATAAATACCACATATAATTTGAAGTTTTTCTTCATATCTATTTTGATGGTTTCTATAAGTTTCTTTCA
>CAVLCG010000058.1:0-8764 GCA_963661445.1 bacterium
ATCTAGAAGATAATCTATCTTATTATCACTTATCTTAATCACTTATTAACATCCTTTATCTAAATCACAAGTATTATTTTTATCACTTACTTGTTTTAATACCTTTTTAATCTTATTATATGTTTCTTTTTTCATTTCTTTAGTAAGTTTCATATAACCATCAGTTTGTTTATCACTAATACCTGTTGTTAACTCTTTAGCTTTACCATCTATAACACTAATAATACTTGGAGCATAGATTCTTTTCTCTCCTACTTCTATCTCATTATTATCACTATCTGTTAGAGTATAATCTTCTAAAACTGGTTCTAATTTTTCTAATAACTTACTATAGTCTTTACTACCTTCTTTAACTAGTTTTGGTTTATTATCATCATCTAGTTCAAAAGTATCTCTAATATCTTTTACATCTATATAGTACACTTCTTGATTTAATTCTTTAGAAATAGATGCAAGAGTTGGTACTACACTACGACACCATGGACATGTATCGAAACCAAAGTATAAAACAAAAGATTTCTTTTTATCAATTAAGTCTAATACTTCTTCAGTAGTCTTATAAACGATTTTATTCTTACTATCAATAGTTATCTCACGGTATTTCTTACCTTGGTCATTCTTCTTACCATTTAACTTTTCATATTCTTCTTTAAACTTTATACCATCAGTTTGACTATTATTACTAATTACTTTCTGTATATTAAAAACTAGTACTATAGCTGCTAGTATAGTTACTATTATCATAAATAATTTATTATCTTTCATTTCTTATCCCTCCATTTATATTAATTTTATCATGCAAAAAGAGATAAGTCATCATTTTTTTATCTCTAGTATTTTTCCTTCTACCTTTTCTTTTAATATATAATAGGTAAACTCTTCATTTATCTTTTTTCCTAATAAAGACTTCCCTAAGGGACTATTTACTGTTATGTGTAATATTTCATTATCTAAATCACTTTTAGTACTACCACTAATCTTATACCAATCTCTTTCTTTTTCATTATCACTGAATGTTAACTCAACTAAGACTATATCTTCTATCCCAATTTTATCACTATCATCTCTTTCAATAATTTCTATTTCATTAAGACCTTTTAGTTTATTTTCATATTCTAAGAATAACTGATATTCATATCTTCTAGCTTCTTCATAAGCGAAATTATCATGCCAACCATCACCATATGCATCGTCTGAGACATATTCTGTTATATCAATATTGTTTTTTTCTATCTTCTTCTTTATATTTTCTAATTCTTCAAGATACTTCTGATATCCTTCCTTACTTAAATATATCTTAGCCATAACTCCTCCTATAAATAATATAAATGTAGTTCATGTTGACATCTAGTACAAGCGATATAGTATAGATACTTATCTACTTCTTTAAAGGGATTATCTAAATTATTGTAGACCATAACACTATCAAACTCTAATCCTTTAGCTAAATAACTAGGGGCAATAACAAAATCTTTTCTAAAGTTTTTACTATCTATAGTAAGCAGTGATAAATCATAAATTGGCTCTAACTTCTTATAAAGTTTTTCTGCCATTTCCATATCTTTAGTAATGATAGCAAGTGATTTATATTTACTTCTTAGTTTAGGTATAAGATCTAGCAAATCATCTTTTTGGTGTTTAGTAACTGGAATATTATTATCTCTTCTAATAGCACAAACATGAGATAGGCCTAGTATCTTATTAGTATATTCAATAATTTCTTTACTTGATCTATAAGTCTTTAAAAGTTCTAGATAAACACTTGAATCAAAGATATCTTTTAACTCTTCTAAAGATTTATAGTTTATATAAGGATTCATATTTTGATTAATATCTCCTAAGATAGTAAATGATGCCTTCTTAAATATCTTCTTCATCATTTGATATTGTAAATAATTATAGTCTTGGGCTTCATCTACTACTACTTGTTTAATATCTCCTTCATAGGGGAAACCTTCTAGTGTCCCTTTTAAGTAAGCGAATAGTAAGGCATCTTCATAAGAAAGTTCTTTAGTCTTTAATATTTCTTTTTCTTCCTCTTCTAATAGTTGATACTTACTATACTTACTTTTATAGAAGTTAACATATAATGATTTATAATCTTTCTTAAAGTTTGCGTTATCTATAATTAGTTTTTCAATAGTAGCTCTTTTCTTACCTTCACTACCATAATAGCTTAGCGACAACTTCTTAGCTATTTCTCTAATTCTTTCAAAGAAAGGAAAACGATTATATTTATCATGTAATAGATAGTTTATTTCTTCTTTACTAACAGTATTAACTTTATCAAGTTCTAAATCTTTTATAACTTTAGCATCTAATATATAGTCATTTAGATAATTATCTAAATCCATTACTATTTCTCTTGATTGTTTATATGTTATAAGATCTTTTCTTTTGTTACTACCTTCATAAAACTTTGCTACAAAGTTAGTAAATGGTTCTACACTTTTATATTCTTTTATAAAGTAGGATAGATAATCACTAAAGGTTGTTTCCTTAGTATTTTCTTCTCCTAACTCTGGTAAAACATTAGATATATAAGATGAGAACACTTCATTTGGTGAGAATATTAGGATGTCTTTTGATGATAAATTATCTATTCTATATAAAAGAAAAGCTATACGATGAAGAGCTACTGATGTTTTTCCAGATCCTGCTATTCCTTGTACTATTAGATTCTTATCTTCTAGATTTCTTATTACTAAGTTCTGTTCTTTTTGAATAGTATTAACAACATTTTTCATCTTATCACTACTATTATTAGCTAGTACTTCTTGTAATACTTCATCATCAATATTTAATGAATTATCAAAGACTGATAGTAGTTTATTATCTTTTATTTGGTACTGTCTTTTAGAATACAAGATACCTGATATTATTCCTTCTGGTGCTAAATACTTACAAGGTCCTGTCTCATAATCATAGAATACACTACAGATAGGACTTCGCCAATCATATAAAATATTGTTATAGTTATCATCTTTTAGATAAGTAAGAGACATATAAATATTATAGTTTTTACCATCCTCATCTTGATATTTAAAGGATGCAAAATAAGGCTTAGAAGCAATTAAACATATTCTTTTAAAATACATTCTCTTAGCAAGTATTCTTCTAGCTTCCATTTCATTATTTGATAAAACTTGATTAAATTCAGCTCTATCGAAAGAGCTTTTATCTTGCCAAGCTAGTTTTTGAAACTCTCTAAACTCTTCTAAGTCTCCTACTACTTCTTTAGCAAGATTATCTCTTACTAGTTTTACCTCTTTACTAATAGTTTTTAATTTTCTTTGTTCTTTTTGGAATTCATCTTTTGTTATCATTTATTATTACACCTCCCTTTAATAAACGCCAAAAAGCTGCATATCAATTTATGCAGTTCCTTTTGTAATTTCTTGCAAGTTGTAAGCAAACGTCACATTAAATATAACATATAAATATTATAAAGGAAAGAGTTTTCATCTTTAAATTTAAGTTAATAAAATATTATCAAATTTTTCTACTTTCTTATTTAATATTTTGGTTATAGTTAATTGACGCATTTTAGTTATTAGTATAGAATAATAGGTAAATTTGGAGGCAGTATATGAAAAAAATTATAAAAAAACTACTATTATTCACTAGTGCTGCAACTATTGCTACATCATCTATTGCATATAAATTATCACACGATACACAAACAGGTTTTATAAAAGATCTTACTGATTTCTTTAGCGATGATGATGACTTTTCTATTGTAGCTCATAGAGGTTTTTCTTCTCTTGCTATTGAAAATACTAAAGATTCCTTAGAACTTGCTAATAACACCTCTTATATTGATATGGTTGAATTTGATATTAGATTAACTAGTGATAATAAACTAGTCTTATCACATAATAATACCGTTGATACTTTAAAAGGAAAGACTATTAAAATATCAGATAGTCTAAGTAGTAAACTATTAAGTGAAAAATTAATTTATAAAAATACTTGGACCAAATCTTATATTAATACTCTTAGTGAAATAGATGGATTAGTTATTAGAAAAAGATTTGAAAATCTAAATAATAAAACTTATAAGTTAATCACTCTTAGTGATGCTATTGATATATGTAAAGATAAGAAAATATTACTTGATTTAAAATTTAATAATGATACAAAACAGCTTATAGATATTTTAGAACAAGAACTAAAAGATAAAGATACTGGTAATATGACTTTTCAAAGTTCTAACTTACTTGCCCTACTTTGTCTAGAAAAAGAAAAGAAAGATTATAACTATCAGGCTATTATTAATTCTAAAGATAAACTTAACTATATTAGTCTATTTGATAATATCGCTTTAAAGGAACAATTAGTAACCTATAAAGTAATTGATGAATTAGAAAAAGATAATAAAAATATATCTATCTGGACTATTAACTCTGTTAAAGAACTTAATAGTGTTTTAAATAAAGTAGATGACTATTATAAAGATATAACATATATTACTGACTATCCTGATATAGTTAACTATGAATTACAAAAGAAAACCTTAACTAAAAATTAATTAAGGTTTTTTACATTTTGATGAACTTTCTTTATCTTTTTAGTAGATTTAATATGTTCACCAATTACTTCTGATACTTCTAAGATAGTGATAAAAGCACTATCATCCATCTCTTCTACTATTTTCTTAAGTTCAAATATTTCAATTCTAGTTAGAACACAATATAGTACTTCTTTATCACCACTAATTAGACCTTGTCCTTTGATAAAGGTTACAGTTCTACCTAGTCTTTTATATATTTCTTCAGCAAGAGCTGTTCCATTACTAGTAACAATTAAAGCAGCTTTGGCTTGTTCTAATCCTTCTGAAACAAAGTCTATTACTTTAAAAGTTATGAAATAAGTAAGTAGTGAGTATAAAGCTCTATCTAGTCCAAAGATAAATCCGGCTACTGTATAGATAATAAGGTTAAAGCATAATACTACCTGTCCTACTGATAAAGATGTTTTTTTACTAATTACGATAGCTACTGACTCAGTTCCATCAACACAGCCACCAAAGTGAATGATTAAACCAACGCCTACTCCTAGTAAGACTCCACCGAAGACAGTAGCTAGTAATATTTGTTCTGTTAATGGTTCTACATCATGAAATAGATTTAAGCAGATAGAAAATAATCCCATCGTATAAATAGTTCTTATTAAGAATCCCTTACCTAGATTTCTAAATCCAACATAGACAAATGGTATATTAATTAATAAGACTAAGATACTTAGTGGTATATTAGTTAGTTTAGAAACTATAATTGATATACCAGTAACCCCTCCATCTAAAATAGTATTAGGTATTAAAAATGACTCTAGAGCATACGCTGCTATTACTGTTCCTACTGTTAACATAATAAAAGAAATAGCAAACTGTAAATACTTATTTTTTATTTTATTCATTAAATCACTCTCCTCATCCTAATTATATCAAACTATATTTTATTTTTACATAGTATTTACTAAATAATTTATCTTATGTTACTATAGAAATGGTGAAGATAAAAATGGAAATATTAATTAGAAATTACAAGATAGAAGATAAAGAAAGCTTAGAACAGTTACTTAATGAACATTATAAAAATGTTAATATTGATAAGTTAGAAAATAGCGATAAATCATTTAGTATTGTAGCAGTTAATGCTAAAGAAGTAGTAGGCCATTTGCATATAGATATAATTAATGATTACTTTAGAAATATTAAGTTTGGTTATATAACCTATGTCTGTGTAAAAAAGGCTTATCAAAATAGAAGAATTGGTACTTATCTTTTAGAAAAAGCTGATACTATTGCAAAGGATAATAATCTATCTTATTATGAGTTAACATCTAGATTAGAAAGAAGAGCAGCTCATCATTTATATTTAAAAAATGGGTTTGTAATTAGAGAGTCTACTATCTTTAAAAAAAATTATAGGTGGTAATATGGATCAAGAAAAAATTGGAAAACTTATTAAAAAGATTAGACAAGATAATAATCTTACCCAGCAAGAACTAGCTAAGAAATATGGTATTACGTATCAAGCTGTTAGTAAATGGGAAAATGGTAAAGCTATCCCTGATATAGCCCTATTAAAAGAAATATGTCATGATTTTAATCTAGATATAAATGATTTATTAGATGGTAATTATAAAAAGAAAAGTGTTAATAAAAAGTATATATTAATTACTACTATTATCACTATCTTAATTACTATATCTTTTATAATTTTCTGTAATACAAAAAAAGAATACTTTCACTTTAAAACTTTATCCTCTAGTTGTAGTGCTTTTACTATTAAAGGAACAGTCGCTTATAATAATAATCAATCATCTATTTATATATCAAATATAGATTATTGTGGTGGAGATGATAATACTGTATATAAGAAATTAGAATGTACTCTTTATGAGAAAGATAAAAATAATATATCTAAAGAAATAGAAAAGAAGAAAAGTAATAAAGAATCTACTATTGAAGATTATTTAAAAGATATTACTTTCAAAGTTAATAACTATGAGAGAATGTGTAAAAAGTTTAATAAGCATAGTCTTTATCTAACAGTTAAAGCTACTACTGATGATAACAAAATTACTACTTATGAAGTACCTCTATCTATTAATGATGATTGTTTTATGAACTAGACTCAACTACGAGTTTAGTTTTTTCAACTACTATTTTATTTATCTTTTATTAATTATTCTATATGATTAATTTGTAAAGGAGATGTTAGTTATGAAAAAAATTGTACTTTATTTATTAATTTGTATTTTATTAGTAATAGGAATAAGTATTGCTAATAATAATCAAAAAGATAGGAAACTTCTTAAGACTAAAGAAAGTTTAATAATGATGCAGAGTAAAGAGGAAGCTAAATTTAAAATAGAAGGATATAGTATTGATAACCCTAATATTATAGTAGATCCTTATAATTCTTCTCCCCTAACCGCTCTTATTCTTTTTGAAACAAAAGAAAATGTTAGTCCTAAAGTAACAGTAGTTGGTAAAGATGAAAATACTACTCTTACTCATAAGTTTAATAAGAGTAAAAAGCATTACTTATCAATCTATGGATTATATCCTGATAGTGAAAATGAAATTATTGTAGAGTATAAGAATATTAGAAAGGTTTTTAAAATTAAAACTGATAAGTTACCTGATAATTTTATAATTCCTACTAGTGTAAAAGCTGATAAAGAAAAGCTTGCTAATGATTTTTATTTTTATTCTCCATCATCTACTGGATATACAGCAGCTTATGATGTTAATGGTGATGTTAGATGGTATTTATCTTATAATGCTATTTGGGATATTGAAAGATTAAAGAATGGACATTTACTTGTTGGAACAGAAAGACTTATCAATTCACCCTACTATGTTACCGGACTTTATGAAATTGATATGTTTGGAAAAATTTATAAAGAATATAGTCTAAAAGGAGGATATCATCATGATTATTATGAGATGCCTAATGGGAACTTATTAGTAGCTTCTGATAACTTTTTAAATAATGATGGTACTGTTGAAGATTATATTGTAGAACTTGATAGAGAAACTGGAAAAGAAGTTAGACAATTTGATTTAAGAAAAATATTAAAGATGACTGATGGAAAAAGTGAAAACTGGACTAGTTATGACTGGTTCCATAATAATTCTGTTTGGTATGATAAAAAGACTAATTCTATTACGTTATCTGGAAGACATCAAGATGCTGTTATTAATATAGATTACAAAAGTGGTAAACTTAACTGGATAATTGGAGATTCTACTAACTGGAGTAAAGAGTATCAAAAGTATTTCTTTAAACCTATTGGTAAAGACTTTGAATGGCAATGGAGTCAACATGCTGCTATGATTACACCTAAAGGTGATGTTTTCTTATTTGATAATGGTAATAATAAATCTAAAGATAAGGATAGTTATGTAGATGCTAGTAATTCTTATTCAAGAGGAGTCATTTATAAAATAGATACTAAAAAGATGACTATTAAGCAGATATATCAATATGGTAAAGAAAGAGGATCAAATTTTTATTCACCTTATATTTCTGATGTTGATTATTTAAATGATAACCATTATATTATTCATTCTGGTGGTATTGTATCAGTTGATGGAAAAACTTCTAACAAACCAGCCGGTCTAACAGAAGGAAATGTTTCCTTAAAATCCGATACAGTTGAACTCCTTGATAATGATGTTATCTTTGAATTAGTACTACCTAGTAATTTCTATAGAGTAGAAAAGATGAATATTTATAATGATACAGAATTAAAACTAGGTAATGCTAAAAGAGTTGGTAGTCTTGGTAAAACAAATATTACTAAAAAAAGAGTTAATCCATTTAATAATAGTAATAAAATAGATAAGGGTTATACTAAACATAATATCAAATTCACTAAAGAAATAGATAGATTAGTCTTTACTGGCCAATTTAAAAGAGAAGATAAAGTTAATGTTATCTTGTCTAAAAATGGTATTTCTAATTACTATCAAATAAAGATAAGTAAAAAACCATATACCGCTTTATGTGTTGATATCTTTAGTGAAGAAGAAAATAAAAATGGTATAGTTATTAATAGTTATATTAATGCTACTGGATTATCAGGTACCTACTCTATTTATCTTGATATAAATAGTAAAATATATGATACTAAGAAATCAGTTAAATTTTAAAATCGAGTAGAGAGAACTTTTTACTAAAATGTAAATACAACTCCCTCTCACACCACCGTACGTACCGTTCGGTATACGGCGGTTTAATTTGTAACA
>CAVLCG010000059.1:0-8739 GCA_963661445.1 bacterium
ATTCATCTTTTTCTTTCACTCCTTCTTTTACTTACACTAAAAAAACAAGATAAGATTATCCTATCCTGTTATTACTGCGTGATAAAAAGAGATGATTAAACCATATAAAATGCCCCCCCCATGTTAACTGATTGTAAACTTGACATATTGGTTGACACATACATAGTTAATCACCTCTTTTTTATTTTTTCAAATACACCCTCTGTGTTGATTTGCAAATTAAAATGTACACTTTTCTTCACTAATAACTAACTCTCTCTATCTTCAACAATTTAATTCTATCAGATTTTAGTCAACTATTCAATCCCTTTTTTTGCTGTATCTTTAACTTAACTCTAACAAATTCTAATAGTTTATACAACACTTTTTTTGAGGACTGAGTAAAGTTTCTTAATTAGAAAAGTAAAACATCACTACAATATATAGATCTACTTTTCTTCTAGAGAAAACATTATCCCAACTTTTTACTCTTCCTTGAACTAATACCTCTTATTATATTTTGTTTACGTTTGTTTTATCATTAAATACTACATTTAATCCTTCAAGTTCACCAACACTTATCTTATAGTCTTCCCTATCATTTAACATTCTTTGATAATAATTAATATTATTATCATTAATCTTATCAATATCTTTTAGAGGAATACTAGCCCTTTTAAAGGCTTCTCCATATTTAGAAGCATTTTCTTCGGTTAATTCTATATAACCATTACTCATTAAACTCCTTGCAAACTTCTCATCTTCTACAAAGTACCCAGGATCTGGTGCTACTTTAAGTCCAGTATTTTCTTCTTCTTGATAGTATCTTCCTTCGTTACATCTATTAGTAGTAAAGAATTGACGATAAGTAGTATCTATTAAATAAGTTTTAGTTAAACCATTATATGGAAAAGTTACTGTTCCAAAAACATGATTAAATGGATAATCAAAGCTTTCACTGGCACTATTCTTGGTTACTTCTAATCCAATATTTTCAAGTGGCATTAAAGAAAGAGCTTGTCCTAACTCACAAAAACCATTTAAGGAGTTATTCTTAATATCAATACCAAGTGTTTCAAGGCCACGTCTTGCATTCATTACACTAGCTTGTAAAAGCACCTCTATCTCTTCATCAGTTAAGTCATTACCTTTCTTTAAACTATCAATAGCTTCATCTAGTCTACTTTCATCTATTACAAATCTTTTAGGTTCTTCATTAATTATATAGCTTTCACTCTCACCTATTAAATATAATTGGTAAGCAAAGTCTAACTTGATATTATATTTATCACTTAGTTTATAATAATCTGTCCATAATTTACTTAATACTTCATGTTTTTTATTATTATCCATATCTTCATTATAAACATCCATTATAGCTAGTAATATTTTATTTAATGTATCTTTTTCCATAATCTCTCCTAAAATAAGCTTAACTGATTAGAGTCTGGTAACTGATCAATTATTCCCATACTAACCATCTTATCAATTAAGGTCTTAGAAACCTTTCCTCTTCTTTGTAAGTCTTCCTTACTTAAGAATGGTTGTTTTTTTCTTTCTTCAACGATGGTAGTTGCAACTGCTGCTCCTAGTCCATCAATCGTAGAAAATGGTGGTATCAAAGTATTTTCATGTTCATCATCAAGGACAAAACGATTAGCATCACTTTTCTCAATTGAGATAGGTGCAAACTTAATACCTCTAGCAGTAGCTTCCATAGCAACATGTAAACTACCAATGATATTCGTTTCTTTATTAGTAGCTTCATATCCTTTAGCTAGTAAGTCTTCATATCTTGCTCTTATAGAGTTATAACCTTTAATCATTGCTTCAATATCAAAGTCATCTTCTCTAATTGAGAAGTAAGCGGCATAATACCATAAAGGATGATAAAGTTTAAACCATGCGATTCTAATAGCACTCATTACATAAGCACAAGCATGAGCTTTGGGGAACATGTATTTTATCTTATGACATGACTCAATATACCAATCGGGAATCTTTGCATTTTTCATCTTAGTAGCATATTCTTGCCAAGTCTCTGGATCTTTTGAAGCTTTACCTTTACGAACAAACTCCATTATCTTAAAGGAAAGTTTAGGTTCCATTCCCCAGTTCATTAAGTTAACCATGATATCATCACGACATCCGATAACTTCTTTAAATGGTACCACATTATTTTTAATTAACTCACTAGCATTCCCTGCCCAAACATCAGTACCATGTGATAAACCAGAGATTTTAACAAGTTCACCAAAGGTACTTGGTTTAGTTTCTACTAACATTTGAATAACAAAGTTAGTACCAAGTTCAGGAAGACCTAGAGTTCCCGTTGGACAAAGTATCTGATCTTCTGTAACACCTAATTCCTTAGTACTAGAAAGAAGAGAAAATATTCTTTTATCATCCATTGGTAAAGTAGTTATATCAAGGCCTGATAAATCTTGAAGCATTCTAAGAACGGTCGGATCATCGTGACCAAGAATATCTAGTTTTAAGACATCTTGGTCAATGGCATGATAATCAAAGTGCGTGGTTCGCCAAAGAGATGTGTTATCATCAGCAGGATACTGGAATGGTGTAAAGTCATAAACATCCATATAGCCGGGAATAACAACTATACCTCCAGGATGCTGACCAGTTGTTCTTTTAACGCCTGTACAACCAATAGCAAGTCGTTCTATTTCTACGTTTCTTTTACCTTCAATACCATGTTCTTCTAAGTAACCTTTTACATAACCGAAAGCAGTTTTTTCAGCAACTGTTCCAATAGTACCAGCACGATATACATTATCAACTCCGAATAATACCTTCGTATATTCATGAGCCTTCCACTGATATTCACCAGAGAAATTAAGATCAATATCTGGTACTTTATCAGCATTAAATCCTAAGAAAGTTGCAAATGGCATGTCTTGTCCTTCTTTAGATAGTTTTCCACCACATTTAGGACAAATCTTATCTGGTAAGTCATACCCTGATGAGTACTCTTTTCCGTAAGGTTCACCATTTTCATCTTCAAACTCTGAATACTTACAGTCTTTATTACGACATAAGTAGTGAGCTGGAAGAGCATTAACTTCAGTAATTCCCATCATGGTAGCTACGAAACTTGATCCAACAGAACCACGAGATCCAACAATATAACCATCATCATTAGAGTGTTTAACTAGTTTTTGAGCAATTAAGTAGATAACATCAAATCCACCACCGATAACTCCTCCTAATTTCTTAGGTAGTGTTTTTTCTATCTCATCAGCACTCATCTCAGGATTTTTAATTTTCAAGTTCTCTCTAATCTTATCTTTAACACTATCAAAGCCTTTTAATAAGGTATCATGTAATCTTTTAAATGTTTCTCTAGTCTTATCTTCTTCTTTAATATTATCTCGTTCTATCTCATCAGTTATCGCTTCAAAGATACCATCTCCATAAAGCTCTTTACTAATACGTTCTTCAATATTATAAGGTAAGGGATCTCCATACCAATCTGATGCTCTTGTAAAGACTAAGTCAGTAACTGTCTCTACACTCTTATCAATCTTAGGTGAGAAAGGAATACCACCTGTTTCAATGATAACTTCAATTTCATTTACCATATCAAGTATTTTATTAGGGTTATCAATTACTATTAAGTTTCTTGTCTCTTCATCTAGGAAAGAGAAATCATTAAGCATCTCATCAGTAGTTCTAAAGTGATTAGATGGTATTTCTTTAATTCCTCCTCTTGCTAAAGGATGACGTCCTCCACCTGGTACTTTTTGATTAACAATTATCTCTCTATAAATTTTATCTTCTCTTGTTAAGTGATGAACATCTCCCGTTGCTACCATTAGTTTACCAGCTTCAATAGTAGTTCTAATAATCTTTTCTAGATGAGCGATTAATTCAACTTCCGTACCAAAGTCATTAGTATCAATTAAATGTCTATAACACTCTGGAGGTTGTACTTCAACATAGTCATAGAATCTTATAATATTAGATAGTTCTTCTTCGCTTTTACTTTTTGCTTGACGAAAGACTTCAGATTCATAGCAACCACTGCCGATTAATAAGTCTTCACGATACTTTTCCACAATACTTCTTGGTACTCTTGGTGTCTTATATAAATAGGTTGTATTAGCATAAGAAATTATCTTAAATAGATTTTTAAGTCCTTTCTTAGTAAGCGTTAAAATATTAATATGATTTAGGGTACCATACTTATACATTTCACTTTGATCAACCATATTGGCAAGCTGCTCCATTGTCTCAATATTACGGTTATTTAACTTCTCTAGCATTTTATAAAAGACTAAAGCAGTTCCTTCAGCATCATAATCTCCTCTGTGATGTGCCTCTTCATCCCAAGGAACATTATATCTTTTAACAAGGGCGGACAAACTATGTCTTGCATAATTATTATCAAGAGTACGAGATAGTTCTAAGGTATCAATAACAGGATTCTTAAATTCTCCTAGATTATATTTCTCATAAGCCATCTCTAAGAAAGATACATCAAACTTAGCATTATGAGCGACCATTGGTAAGTCACCAAACCAGTTAATAAAGTCTTTAACAGCCTCTTCTTCACATCTTTTACCTTCTAGCATCATATCAGTAATATTAGTAACATCAACTATTTTTTGGGGAAGAGGGCGTCCTGGATTAATTAACTCATCATACTTTTCAATGATAACGCCGTCTTTCATCTTAACCGCACCAATTTCAATGATAGAGTCAGCACCACCAGCATTAAATCCTGTCGTTTCAAAGTCAAAGACAACATAAGTATCATCTAGTAATACATCATTATTAGGACGTACAACTATATCTACACTATCATCCACCATTACTAATTCTGTTCCATAGATAGCTTTAAACTTTTCATTATCCTCTTTTCCTTTATTATAATCTCTTACAAAGTTATAAACATGAGGGAAAGCTTGAGCTCCATTATGGTCAGTTATAGCAATACCCTTATGGCCCCATTTAATCGCTTGTTTAACAAGAGCTAGTTCATCTACTACACCATCCATCTGACTCATCTTAGTATGAGCATGTAACTCTACTCTTTTTCTCTCACTTAAGTCTTTAATTTCTTCTTTATGTTTAGTAATAGGCATAATATCACGAGCATTTAAAACTAATTCTTTAGCAAAGCTATCTTCTTTAACATATCCTGATATTAATAAATCTCTCCCCACTTTAAGTTCTTTACAAAGTCTTTCATACTCTTCTTGTTCATTACAAAATACTTTACATAAAATACTATCAGTATTATCAGTTATCTTTAAAGTAATTATTCTAAACTCACTCTTACTAGACTCAAAGTAATCAACTCCAAAAACATTACCTTCTACGATAACATTATTATCTTCCCCTTGAATCATACTCATCTTAATAGGCATCTGTTTAATATCAAGTCCTAAAATACATCCTTCATCTCTTTTTTTACTTCTTCTAGGACGAGGTCCAGGTGTAAAGTTTTTAAACTCTTTCTTTGCTTCTTTTATCTCTTCTTTTACTACTGGTTCTACTTTTATCTCTTGTAATTCCCTATCTATCTCTTCTTTAATAGATTCATTTTCTCTTACTACAATCTCTATTTCTTCTTTATAACCTAATCTTTGATAATAAGGACTTATAATATTTTTTATCTTTACTAGTCTTTTCTCTTCTATTATATTACTTGCTACTAATAAAAGCTTATCTTTATCTAATATCAAGTTAGATAGATATGGTTCTGTTATACTAATTAGTCCTTCTTCTTTAGCAAGTTCTAGTAGTGGTTTATAATAACTAAGTAATACATTATTATCTAGATTAGTTATATTATAATAAATATTTGATGCTATCTTATTCTTATTTTTTTCAAGTTCTAGATAACTATCTATATCTGGTAACGAATCACTTAAAAGATAAAAATTCCAGTTTCCACTATCTTTATCTACTACTAGTCTTTCTAACTTTAAAGAGTCAAAAAAAGAAGAATTAGTATAATCAATCCCCATTTTATCAAGTAAAATACTAATCTCTTTTTGCATACTTCTATTCCTCCACTTAAATAATTTCTAGTTCTTCTATTTTTAAAATATATTTTTGATTTTCTATGCAAAAAGTAATAAACTCTTTTAGACTATAAGTAGCAAGACTTCTTTTTAGACTATACTTATCTACATCAAAGACAATACCATCTCTAACCATATATTTAAGCATATCATCTCTACTACTTCCAAGATACATTAGAAAGTATGGATATATTTGTTTTTTTAAGAACTTTAAGGAGTTATCTCCTCTTAAATAACAACTCTTCCCTTTTATTCTAGTAGATAATTCATTATCAATAGCAAGCTCTATAATCGCTTCTACTATTTCTTTATAATCAGACTCATAATCTTTTAATTCTTTTTTTAAGACATGACTTAAGATATCCATGATAGCCATTTCTCCATCTTCTTGGTCTTTCATCATTCCCCAAGAGATAGTATTAACTTTTCTACTTTTTACCGTTTTCATCTCAACTGAGTTAAATCTTGGATTAAGAACTAGGACATGATATATTTTAATATCAAAACGAACTAATTCTTTAAAGTAGCTAATTAATTCTTTTTTCATCTCATTATAATAGTGTGTTAGAAAAAGGCGATATTCTTCCGTTTCTTTTCTTATTCTTTTATAAGCTTCTGTTTCTTTAACCATATCAAAGATAGTATCATCATCAGGTATATAATTTTTAGGGTCTTTTAGAATCTTCGCTTCTTCTTTATACAAATCTTTATAAAGATGACGATAATTTTTCCAAAGTTTCTCTTTTAATCTTTGGACATCATTAGTAACAGATGGTAGAAAAAGTAAATTCCAGATTAAAAGATAATCATTCAAATCAAAAGATAAGTTCATGACATTTTCCCCCAATCTATATTCTTTTTATTCTTTAGCATTAACAACTGATGAGATTGGAATGATATAATTTTTCTCATCTAAATGCATTAATACATCATAACAACATATTATACCACCAGTTCCTATTTCTTTAGAAGTTTTTTCTAAACATTTAAAATGTTTTATCATTTCTTTAGTAGGTGATGCTGTTTTCTTTATTTCAAATGGATATAATTTATTATTTTTATAGATTATTAAGTCTATTTCATTTTTTTCTTTATCACGGTAATAAGATAGGTTTGGTCTTATTCCTTTAGCATTATAAGATTTAACTATTTCACTAATTACAAAGGTTTCTAAGTAGTGTCCGGCATTTGAACTAAGTTGTAATTCTTTAGCACTTTCCCAACCTGCTAAATAAGAAGCTAGTCCTGTATCCATAAAAATAATTTTAGGTACATGCGTTAATCTTTTTAGTTCTGATGACATATAAGGTTCAAGTAAATAAACAAGTCCAGATGATGTTAAAATAGATGTCCAGGCTTTAGCTGTTGGTACTGATATACCTGCATCATTAGCAAGAGATGTATAGTTAAGTTGTTCACCAGTTCTTGAAGCCATACTAACAATAAATTTTTTAAAGGAATCAATATTACCTATTTCTGTTAGTTCTCTAACATCTCTTGATATATAAGTATCTATATATCCTTGAAAATATAGTTCTCTATTTATTTCTTTATTGTTATATAACTCTGGCATACCACCTTTATAAATAGTTTCAAATAAGGTATTAACATCAATCTTATCAGCTTTTATCAAGTTAGTCGGATTAAATAAAACTTTATTAGTATTTCTAGCTATTTCGGCATAAGTAAAACTATTAAGATTTACTATTCCAACTCTTCCTGCTAATGATTCCGAAACATTTTTCATAAGATGAAACTGTTGTGAGCCAGTTAACCAATACATTCCTTTAGTATCATTTTTATCTACATTGATTTTTATATAGGAAAATAAGTTAGGGGCATACTGGGCTTCATCTATAAGTAATGGAGCTGGATGCTCTTCTAAAAATAGTTTTGGATCATTTATCGCCTGATCTCTTAAAACTTTATCATCAAGAGTAACATATTCCATATCATTAGGTTTAACACTAAGTAAAAGAGTAGTTTTACCAACTTGTCTTGGTCCCGTTATCAAAAGTACTTTAAAGGTCTTATTAATATCTTCTATTGTTTTTAACGCTTCTCTTTCGTACATATCATCACCTGTTTCTATGTTCAATTCTACTCTTCTATTTTAAATTAGTCAATACCTTCACTTTAAATTAGTCAGTATTATCATTTTAAATTAGTCACTAAAAGTTAGTAACTATATAATATACAGCAAAACCAACAGCTACTATTAGAGTAAGTGACAAAATAACTCTTAAGACAGTAAGCATTACTGGTTCTTTTTTATTTTCTTCATCATCATCAAAGAAATCACCACTACTTAAATCCATTGACTTAGTATAGAAAGATTTATCTATCTCATCTTTTAGTGGTTTACTTACTTCTTCCTCTTTAATTGGTTCTACTACATCTTCTAAATTACTAGTAGCCATCAAATCACTTAACAAGCTAGTTTCTTTTTCTTTATCTAATTCTTCTCTAACCTCTTTACTAGTTATAGTATTAATTAACTCTTCTAATTCTTCTTCATTTTCAATTGGTTTATGTCTCTTTTTCTGTTCTTCCTTAAACTCATTAAGTTCTTCTTCACTACTTTCTAAGATATTGTACTTTTCATTTCTTAGTTTTCTTTTTTTCTCTAATTCATCTTTTTCCCGAGACTCACGAGCTTCTTCTAAAGCTTCTTTTAAATTATAATTACTTCTAGTATTACGGTATAGAT
>CAVLCG010000060.1:0-8727 GCA_963661445.1 bacterium
ATAATAAAGAAAAAGAATTAGACTTTTCTATATTTGAAAGTTCTAATTCTAATGTTCCAATTTTATATACAAGCAATAATTTATCTTCAGTGTTATCAAGTATTTGTCACCCTAGCGGTCTATTCCGATAAATTTATACTCCGTCAACTAATGGTACATCTAACAGTTTATCAATTTCACTAACAGTTAAAGTATAAGGAAGATGCTTAGCCAGTTTTGGTCTATCAATAAATTCTGCTTCATTATCCTTGACAACTTTCTCTCTTAATAAGTAGTTATGAAGATTATAAATAGTAGTTATCTTATGAGAAATAGTTTTACTATCCTCATCTTTTGAATAACAATACTTTAAATAGCTTTCTATATCTTTTTTAGATACCCTTTCAATATCTATTATATTAAGTTTATCTTTTAAATAAGACTGATATAGATTAATTTCATAATTATATGATTTTAAAGTATTAGGAGATAGTCCTTTTTCATATTCACAGTAATTTATAAAGTTTTCTTTAGCTACTTGTACTTTCATATTTTAGCCCCTTCTCCTTTAACAGTATACCATAAAGATAGAAAACGTGTTATAATAAATTAACCAAAAGGAGGAAGACGTATGACTCTAAAAGATTTAGATGAAGAAAATATATCGCCTGATTTAGCATGGAATTTAGTTTTTTCTTTTAAGAAAGATGATAACAAAGATGGGGATGCTATCATTGTTCTTGGCTGTAAGAATATGCCTATTTTAGAAGATAGAGTCAAGTATGCAGCTAAGCTCTACAAAGAGAAAAGAGCTGATCTTTTATTACTTTCTGGTGGAGGTATTTATAAAGACAGACTAGAAACTGATATTATGCTTGATTTAGCCTTAAAATATGGTGTTAATTTAAATAATATGTTATTAGAAAAAGAAAGTACTAATACTAAAGAAAATCTTATTAATTGTTATAAATTATTAAAAGAAAAAATTACTAGTGATAATATAAAAAGACTATTAATAGTAAGCAGTGACTTTCATATGAAAAGATGTGAACTAACATCAGAAATAGTTTTGCCAAATTCAACTGAATACTCCTACTGCTGTAACAGTAATTTTTCTAAAGATAATCTAGATAATAAAGAACTAAACATAGAAAGAAAAGTCAATAATGAGGCTAAAAGATTAGTTAAATATGCTAAACTTAATTACATTAATAACTGCGAGGTAAAAAGATGAAAGTAGTAGGAATAATAGCTGAATTTAATCCATTTCATAACGGTCATAGGTATTTATTTAATAAAACTAAAAAGATGTTTCCTGATGCTATATATGTCTTAATTATGAGTGGTAATTTCACTCAAAGAGGAGAACCTTCTATTCTTGATAAAAGAAGTAAAACAGAGATAGCTCTTAAAGCTGGCTTTGATTTAGTAGTTGAACTTCCCTTTCCTTTTGCTACTGCTTCTAGTGATGTCTTTGCTGATGGAACAATAAAACTCGCTCATACTTTAGGAGTTACGGATTTAGTATTTGGTAGTGAGTCAGATGATTTAACTTATCTAGAAGAAATGACTGATATAGAGCTTTATGATAAATCTTTTGATTCACTTGTTAGAGTCTATCTAGCAAGTGGACTAAATTATCCAACTGCTAGGAGTCAAGCTTTTACAGATATTACTGGTAAAAGTATAAGTCTACCTAATGATATATTAGCAAGCTCCTATCTTAAAGCAATAAAGAAAAATAACTACAGTATTACAGCTCATTCTATAAAGAGAACTAATGATTATAATAGTAATCAGTTAGAAGAAAATATCTCTAGTGCTAGCAGTATTAGAAAGGCTCTAATAGATGATAATGATATAACAGCGCAAGTGCCTTCCTTTGTAGTACCTTATCTAGATGGTATTAAGGGTAAAATTATAACAAGTGATGATTATTTTAAATATCTTAAATATAAACTTATCACTGATAATAATGATAATAGTTACCCATCACTTGATAAAAGTCTTTTAAATAAACTTAAGAAGAATGTTACTAAAGTAACTAGTTATGATGAATTAATTAACAGTGTTAAAACTAAAAATATCACTTACCGAAAAATAGCAAGAGGACTTTTATACTATTTATGTGATTTTACAACTGATGCTAGAAATAAAATGTCTGATATCACTTATATTCGTATCTTAGGAATTAGTAGTAATGGAAGAATTTATTTAAATAAGATTAAAAAGGACTGTTCTCTTCCTATTATAAGTAAGTTTACAAGAGAAAAAGATGATATGTTAGCTTTTGAATATAAAACTACTGTTATTTACAGTTTAGAGTATAATAATAAATACAATGTTATAGATGATGAATTTAAAATATTTCCAATAAGAAAGGATGAAAAATAATATGGAATCAATGTTAAAAACAAAAAAACAAGGTTTATTAATCGTTTTATCAGGGCCTTCTGGTTGTGGTAAAAATACTATTATTAATAAGGTAATGGAGAATAACAAGAATATCTGGTTATCTATTTCTTGTACTAGTAGAGCTCCTCGTGGTGAAGAAAAAAATGGAGTTAATTACTATTTTCTATCAAGAGAAAAATTTGAACATGATATAGATAATAATGAGTTTTTAGAGTATGCTGAGTATTCTAAGAACTATTATGGTACACCTAAAAAATATATAAAAGAACATCTAGATAACGGCGAAGATGTTATTTTAGAGATAGAAATCCAAGGGGCTTTAAAAATAAAAGAGAAGATTAAAGAAGCAGTATTTATCTTTATCCTTCCACCTAATATGAAGGAACTTAAAAGAAGATTAGAAGCTAGAAACACTGAAGATCAGGAAAAAATTGATATGCGCTTTAAAAGAGCTTATGAAGAGATTAACGAGGTTAGTAAATATAACTATGTAGTAGTAAATGATGAGATTGATATTGCTGCTAGAAAGGTACAAGCTATATTAGATGCTGAAAGATGTAGAGTTGATCGTATTGAAGAAGTTTATTTAAATACAGAAGAAGAAAAAATTCATGAAACATTATTTGAAGGCAGAAAAGAGTTTGATAATTCGGAGCTTTCTTTATGAAAAAATTAATAGCTGATTATCAAAAAGAGGTGGAAAGTAAACTTAGAAAGAAGACATTTACAAAAGAAGATTTAGAAGATTATAAAGTTATGGTAGGATATTTTGAACATGAAAGATTAATTCATTTATTGGTTACCATTACTGTTGTTATACTAACCTGCTTCTTCTTTTACATGTTTTCTATCATGCCTTCTATATTTATCTTTCTACTAGTAATTATTCTTATTATATTGCTTGGTTTTTATTTATATCACTACTATTTCTTAGAAAATAATGTTCAAAACTTAGAAAAGAAATATTTAGAAATTAAAAAGATCCTGAAATAAGGATCTTTTATTATGTACTAATTATTAATTAGTCAACCACTTCAATTTTCATTAAGTTAGTTGTTCTAGATACAGCATTATTAGGAAAACCACCAGTAGTAATAACTATATCACCTTTAACTAAATTAGTATATTCTTTAGCAGAAGCAATACTCTTTGTTAATACTTCATCAGTAGAATTACATACTGGTAAAAGTGTAGGATAAACTCCCCAGTTTAAAGCTAGACGACGTCCAGTCTTTTCATCTGGTACTAAAGCAAGAATAGTAGCTTTTGGTTTTAAATTACTAATTACTCTTGCAGTTGCTCCACTAATTGTAGCAGCACAAATTAACTTAGCATTAAGTCTTTTTGTTGTATCAACTACAGCATCAGCAATAGCAGATTGAGCATCTATTACTCTTTCATCTTCTTCAGAATAATGGAATTCTGCATATTTTTCAGCTGTCTCACAAATTTTTGCCATAGCAGCAACTGTTTCAATCGGATGTTTTCCAATAGTAGTTTCACCACTTAACATAACAGCATCAGTTCCGTCAAATACAGCATTAGCAATATCACTAGTTTCTGCTCTTTTTGGACGGTTGTTTTCCATCATTGTTTCTAGCATTTCTGTAGCAACAATAGCAATTTTTCCAAGTCTTCTACAAGTAGCAATCATTTGCTTTTGAACTATAGGTAACATTTCACTAGGAATTTCTGTACCTAAGTCACCTCTTGCTACCATAACACCATCTGATACTTCAAGAATTGACTCTAAGTTTTTAATACCTAAATCGCTTTCGATCTTACAAATTATTTGTAAGTCTTCTCTATTATGTTGCTTTAAGATTTCTTTTATTTCTAAGACATCTTCTTTGCAAGATACAAATGATAAAGCAAGATATTCTCCACCATTTGCACAAGCATATTCAATATCTTTTCTATCAGCTTCACTAACATATGGAATATTTAGTTTAACTCCAGGAACACTCATACTCTTTCTGTTTCCTAAAGTTCCACCAGCTACTACTTTACAAGTAACGCCGTCTTCTTCTTTGCTAATAACTTCAAGCTTCATTTTAGCATTTTCAAGTAAGATAGCATCTCCAACTGATAAACTATCAATTGCTTCAGGATGGTTAACTGAAAATCTTTCATTATTTCCAAGTACTTCTTCTTTAACCATACGAATTGTATTGCCATTAACTAATTCTATAGAATCATTCTCTAGCATACCACTTCTAAATTCTGGTCCTTTAGTATCCCATAATATTGCTATTGATTTACCAGTTCTTTTTCTAACTTCACGAACTGATGTGATAGCTTTATCTCTTTCTTCGATAGTTGCATGAGTAAAGTTAACTCTAGCAACATTCATGCCTGCTAAAACCATTTGTTCCATTACAGTGGTTTCATTTGAAGCAGGTCCAATACTACAAACTATTTTTGTCTTTTTCATTTACTACACACTCCTCTTTCAAACAGTAATAATTATACTATAAATTTATCATTTTGTATAGAATTTTTTGCTATTTTTGACAATTAGGACAGTAATAAGTACCTCTTCCCCCTACTCTAATGAACTCTATTTTACCATTACAATTAGGACATATTCCATTCTTTTTACCATGAACAGCTAATTCATTTTGAAACAAGCCATGTACTCCTTCACTAGACTCAAAACTTTTAATAGTTGTTCCACCTTTTTCTATGGCCTTTTTAAGGATGATTTTAGTATTCTTAATGATTTCTACTGCCTCACTGCTATTTATCTCTTTAGCAGGCTTTAATGGGTTTATATGGCTTTGATATAATATCTCGTCGTCATAGATATTGCCAATACCAGCAATTATACTTTGATCAAGTAATACAGTTTTAATTGGAGTAGACTTATTTTTAAATTTATCTAATAGATACTTTTTAGTAAGTCTAGCATCATCAAACTCATATCCTAAATCACTAAGTGGTTTTATATTAAGTACCTCATACTTAGGTAGTAAAATCATTCTTCCAAATTTTCTAACATCATGAAATCTCATTTCTATATTATCATCTAATAGTAGTGATACATGTTCATGCTTAGAAAGATTCTCTCCTTTCTTACGGAAATAAAACCTTCCTTCCATTCTAAGATGGGTTAATAAAGCATAATTTGTTAAATAAATAACAATCCATTTACCTCTTGTAGTAATACTTTCTACTTTTTCACCTTTTATCTTAGAAATAAATTCTTCTTTATTGCCAACTATCACATTATCATAATAAACTTTAGCACCAGTTATTGTTTTACCAATAATCTTTTTCTCTAATGTTTTAGCAACAGTAATTACCTCTGGCTTTTCTGGCATATTAATCACTTCCTTTACTACTTAGCTTCATACCAATCTTTTCCTGTTTCAATATCAACTTTTAAAGGTACACTAAGCTTTACTACTTGTTCCATTTTCTCTTTTACTAATTCCCTCATTATTTCTATTTCATCATTATAAACATTAAAGACTAATTCATCGTGTACTTGAATCAACATTTTACTCTTTAACTTTTTCTCTTTCATAGCTTCGTATAGTTCTACCATAGCTTTCTTTAGTATATCAGCAGCACTACCTTGAATAGGAGTATTTAAAGCCATTCTCTCACCACTACTTCTAACCATATAATTTTTACTCTTTAATTCATCTATCTTTCTTCTTCTATTCATTATAGTAGTAACATAACCATTTTGATAAGCTTCTTCTTTTTCTTCTTCCATATACTCTTTTATTCCTTGATAAGTATTTAAATAATTATTTAAAAACTCTTTAGCACTAGCTACATCTATTTTTAAGTCTTCACTAAGACCAAAACTACTTATTCCATATAAAATACCAAAGTTAACGGTCTTAGCTATTCTACGCATCTTTTTATCAACCTCTTCAATTGGTACTTTAAAGATATCAGAAGCAGTCTTAGCATGAATATCTTTATCTTCGATAAAAGCTTCTTGTAAGTTTTTAGCATTAGCCATATGAGCAAATACTCTTAATTCAATCTGACTGTAGTCTGAACTCATAAGAATACTATCGTCTTCTGGAATAAAAGCTTTTCTTACTAATTTAGAATAATCACTCCTAATCGGAATATTTTGCAAGTTTGGTTTACTACTTGATAATCTTCCTGTTCTCGTAAGACATGAATTAAATATCGTATGAATCTTACCATCTTCTCTTACCTCATCTAATAGTCCTACACAGTAATTAGCATATAGTTTAGATAAGTTTCTATATTCTAGTACTTTTTCTACTATTTCATTATCATCTTTTATTTTATCTAATATATCTTTACTAGTAGAATAACTAGTATCATCTTTTTTTCTCTTCTTTGGATATTCTATCTTTAACTTTTCAAACAATATTTCTCCCAACTGTTTAGGTGATAAAATATTAAACTCGCCATCTGCTAATCTATAAATTTCATCTTGCATTAATTTCATTTTAGTTTCTAATTCTTCTTTTAAGTTTAATAAATACTCTTTATCTACTCTTATACCAGTTAACTCCATATCTGCTAAAACAAGAGCAAGTGGCATTTCTATTTCATTAAACAGTTTAGCCTCATCATAATTATCTATTTCTAGAAGTATTTTACTCTTAGTATCGTAAATAAATCTACTTTTATTAATACACTGCTTTTTAGTAGTTTCAATATCTACTTCTTTCCTTTTCTTTTCTGTTCCATAAGTTTCTTCATAACTAGGACAATTATAAGCAAATTGACTCATCAAGACAGTGATATCATCTTCTAACTTATAATCTAATAAATAAGAAGCAATCATGCTATCATAATTACAATTATTAATATTAATACTATATTGATGCAAAAGTATAATCATTCTCTTTAAGTCATAAGTATATTTTAAAGTATCATTTTCTAATATTTCTTTGTTAGCAATAAGTTCATCTATCGTCATAAAACAAGACTCTTCTAAGTTGCTAAAACCACAACCAATCACTTTACTTTTACTATAAGTATAGCCATCCATTTCTAGGTAGAAAGCAAAAGGAATATTAAAATCAAATTGCTTGTAATTAACTATCTTTTCTGCTTTTTCTTCTTTTTCTTCAAAGTCTAATGTTTGCTGTTCTTCACTTTCAAAGCCTATTTTCTTTAATAATGATTTAAATTCCAATTCTTTCAATATGTTTCTATACTCTTCAACATTCATACCTTTATATATGCAATCTTCTAGACTAAAAGGAATAGGTACCTCCTTATAAATAGTAGCTAAGTCATAACTCATATAGGCATCATTCTTACCTTGTTCCAATTTTTCCATTGTCTTTCCACCAATTTCATCTAGATGATTATAAACATTATCTAGACTCTGGTACTTAGTTAATAAATTAATAGCTGTCTTCTCACCGATTCCTTTAACACCTTGAATATGATCACTAGCATCTCCCATAAGGGCTTTTAAGTCTATCATATGAATTGGAGTAGTTCCATAAGTATCTTTGAAAGTCTTTTCATCAAATCTAATAAAACCTTTAGTCTTTAACAATTTTACTTCTACTTCTTTACTGATTAATTGTAGTAAGTCTTTATCACTTGAAACAATAGTAGCAATAAATTCATCTTCTTCATCAACTATTTTAGCAAGAGTACCTATTATATCATCAGCTTCATAATTATCTATTTCAAAATGCTTTATTCCCATCGCATCCAGTACTTCTTTAGCCTTAGGAAATTGTAGTTTCAACTCTTCTGGCATTTCTCTACGCCCTGCTTTATATTCAGCATATTTTTCGTGTCTAAAAGTTTTACCTTTATCAAAAGCTACTAAAATATAGTTAGGTTTTTCTTCCTCTATTATTTTATTCATCATATTGATAAATCCGTAAAGACCGTTGGTAGGAAATCCTTTACTATTTTTCATAATAACCCCACTATAACTAGTTGCATAATAACTTCTAAAAAGTAAATTGTTTCCATCTACTAGTATAATTTTTTTCATAGTCTACCTTCTTCCTCTAACTATTATAACAGCCTTTTTACCAGTTTAAAAGAAGAAAGATGATGTTTTAAGAATTATCCATTACCAATATTTTATTATCTTTTAAATCGCTCAACCTATCACACAAAACTAGACTTAATAAAACCGCAATAATATATATTATTGTTACTACTAAGGCTGTCTTCATTATTTCTTTAAATTCATTCATTACATTTTCTCCTCTTGATAAATTAAGTTTACTATCGAACAATTGTTTTGTCAATAACTTTTTACGAAATTTTGTTTGACATTATACTATTAGACATGGTAATATCTTTTGTTTTGCAGCAAAAATGCATAGGCCCAGTCTACATAAGGGTATATGCATT
>CAVLCG010000061.1:0-8601 GCA_963661445.1 bacterium
TTGTTGCTTATCTACCTAATAATTAAAAAAGTGACATTTCTAAAAAATCTTAACAAAAGATAAAATTTACTTGTCTAGATGGGAAATATTTAGTAAAATAAACTCGAGGTGAAAAATATGTTACATGATATATTATTAATAGTAGTAGGACTTCTTATTGGCGCAGTAATTGGCTTTTTTATAGCAAGAAATGTTACTAAGAAGTATATGGAGAAAAATCCACCAATAAATGAAGAAATGATTAAAGCTTTGATGATGCAAATGGGTAGAAAACCTAGTCAAAAGCAAGTTAATCAAATGATGAAATCAATGCAAAAGTATATGTAAGACTTGCTATTTTAAAAGCAGTATACTATAATACATGTAAATACATTGACTGTTGAGGAGTACATATCATTTTATTTTTAGAGAGTTAAGGGTAGGTGAAACTTAACAATAAAAGATATGGAAGGTAGCAACAAGAGTAGGATTTCTGAAATAGTAGTAGGTTATCCCGGGAAAACCGTTAAATAAATAAGGTATGTTAAACATACAAATTAAGGTGGTACCACGAACTTCTCGTCCTTTGGATAGAGAGGTTTTTATTTTTAGAAAGAAAGGATGATTTAAATGTTAGATAAGAAATATAATCATAGTGAAGTAGAGAAAGAAAAATATGACTACTGGATGAAGAAAGGTTATTTTAAGAGTGGAGATGTTAATAAAAAACCATACTGTATTGTTCTTCCTCCTCCTAATGTTACTGGTAAACTTCATCTAGGACATGCATGGGATGTAACACTACAAGATATAATTATTAGATATAAAAGAATGGAAGGTTATGATTGCTTATGGCTTCCTGGAATGGATCATGCTGCTATTGCCACAGAAGCTAAAGTAGTAGCAAGACTAAAAGATAATGGTAAAAATAAATATGAAGTAGGACGTGAGGAGTTCTTAGAAGAATGTTGGAAATGGACTAATGAACATGCTTCTATCATTAGAGAACAATGGGCCAAACTTGGTATTTCCCTAGACTATTCTAAAGAAAGATTTACTCTAGATAAAGGACTTGAAGATGCTGTTAAAAAAGTATTTGTAGATTATTATAATAAAGGATTAATCTATCGTGGCGAAAAGATTATTAACTGGGATCCAGTAGCAAAAACAGCTCTATCAAATGAAGAGGTTGTTTATAAAGAAGAAAAAGGGGCTTTTTATCACTTGAAATATAAACTAGAAGATAGTGATAAATTTATAGATGTAGCAACTACTAGACCAGAAACTTTATTTGGGGATATGGCTGTAGCAGTTAATGAAAATGATGCAAGATATAAAGATTTTATTGGTAAAAATGTAATACTTCCAATAGTAGATAGAAAAATACCAGTTATAACTGATCCACATGCTGATATGGAAAAGGGGACAGGGGCAGTTAAAATAACTCCAGCCCATGATCCTAACGACTATGAAGTTGGACTAAGACATAATCTTACTAAATTAGTTATTATGAATGATGATGCTACCATGAATGAAAATTGTGGTAAAGACTATGTGGGATTATCTAGAGAAGAAGCTCGCGATAAAGTGGTAAAAGAACTAGAAGAGAAAGGATTACTATTAAAAGTTGAACCAATCACTCATGAAGTAGGTCATAGTGAGAGAACTGATGCTATCATTGAACCAATGATTAAGAACCAATGGTTTGTTAAGATGAGAGGTTTGGCTGATCAAGTTCTTACTAATCAAAAGAGTAGTAAAACAAAGGTTCATTTTATTCCTTCTAGATATGAAAAAACTATGAACCACTGGATGGAAATTACTTATGATTGGTGTATCTCTCGTCAATTATGGTGGGGTCATAGAATACCAGCTTGGTACAAAGATGATAAAATATATGTTGGCATAAATCCTCCTAAAGATGAAGGATGGATTCAAGATGAAGATGTTTTGGATACTTGGTTTTCTAGTGCTTTATGGCCATTTGCTACTCTTGGTTGGCCAGAAGATACAGAACTATTAAAAAGATATTATCCTAATAACTGTCTAGTAACCGGATATGATATCATACCTTTCTGGGTTAATAGAATGACTTTTCAAGGAGAAGAATTACTTGGTAAAAGACCATTTGAAGACTGTTTAATTCATGGCTTAATTCGTGATAAACAAGGAAGAAAATTTAGTAAGAGTTTAGGAAATGGAATAGATCCATTTGACATGATTGAAAAGTATGGAGCCGATTCTTTAAGATATTATCTAGCAACAGATGTATCAGCAGGTACTGATATGCGTTTTGATGAAGATAAGATTAAAGCTACTTGGAATTATATTAATAAGATTTGGAATGCTTCAAGATTTGTTTTAACTAATATTAGTGATTTAACTAGTATTGAACTTGATAATTTAAAACCGGAAGATAAATGGATTTTAACTAAGTTTGAGAAAATGATTCATACTGCTAAGAAGTTTATGGATAAATACCAATTTAACAATGCTTCTAGTGTTATTTATGACTTTGTTTGGACTCAGTTCTGCGATAGTTATATCGAAATGGCTAAATACAGTTTGAGTGATGAGGCTACTAAATCAACATTGTGTTATATCTTAACTAATATCTTGAAACTGCTCCATCCATTTATGCCTTATGTAACAGAAGAAATTTATCAAATGTTACCAATTAAGGAAGAAGAATCTATTATGATTAGTAGTTATCCTAAGTATAATAAGAAATATATCTATGAGTTAGAAGAAGAAGTAGTAGATGATGAGATAGAATTTATTAGAAGCTTTAGAAATGTTAAAGCAGAAAATAATATGACTAAAGATATGAAAGTTATGTTTGATACTACTGATGACAATGATTTAATTGTTAAGATGTTAAAGCTAGATGAAAGTTTAGTTAGTGAACCTCTTGGTATAAAATCATATAAAGTATTTTCTAAAAGAGTAAAAGCTACTATCTTCTTTGAAAAGATGGAAACGGAAGCAGATAAAGTCTTAAAAGAGACACAAATAGCTACTTTAAAAGCATCTATTGCAAGACGTGAAAAGTTACTTGCTAATGAAAACTATGTAGCAAAGGCTCCTAAAAATATCGTTGATATGGATAGAGAAAAACTAAAAGAAGAAAAAGAAAAGTTAGCATTATTAGAGAAATAGTATTATTTATAATAGAAAGGATATGATTAATTATTATGGGAATAAAAAGAGTTAAGCTAAATTATAAACCTATAATTTATAGAAGAAGTAATGAAGTAGCATATGTTGTATCTACTTCGCATGTAAATGCTGTTAATAAATCAATAGAAAATAAAATAAAAAGAAATCAAGTAGAACTAACTAGTTCCTATTTAGAAGCTAGTAATTATGTTGTAAAAAGTACTAATAAAGTATTAACAAAAGCTTAGATTTTTAAAAGTATATAAAAAATAGAGGGTAACCTCTTTTTCCTTTTGTAAAATGGTGTTATCATCTTTTAGGGGATGTTTAATGAATTACAGTTATGATAATAGTAAAAATAATGAAATAATTAAAAGATATAATATAGTAAATGATAAAATAATAGTTACCTTTTTAGATGATAGTAGTGTAGAGTTAGATTATAGTTATTTAGGAAATATAAAGGAGTTGATGTATAAACAGGCTCTAGAAAGAGAACAATTAGTTAATAAAGATGAACTAGTATATAATAAGAAAAAATCATTTGATTGGATGTTAGCTCAGTTTAGTTTAACTACCTTATATACTAGTTCCTTTCTAATAACTGACTCTATAGTAGCTAAAGCATTAGCAATATTTTTAGCTGGTACTAGTAGTATTTTAACTATTTCTGATGGCCTAGAGTATAAATTTTTAAAAGAAGAACTTAATGAATTAGAAAAGTATTCACTCTTTTTAAAGATGAGTAAAGAAAAACAAGATAAAATAGGTATTGATAGGCTTGATAATTTATCACTAGATGATGTTAAGAAAATTAAGAATAGACAATATATTAAAAATAAAAGTAGATAATTCCTTGACAATAACTAAAATTATGATATGATGTTAATGTGAGTTTGCCCCATAGCCAAGCGGTAAGGCAGTGCGCTCTGACCGCACGATGCGTTAGTTCGAATCTAACTGGGGCAGCCAATAAGAATTTAGCCCTTATTTTATAAGGGTTTTAATATGTAAAAAAGATTTTACCCCTTTTTTACCCTTTATTTGTTCTTATAAGTTTGACTTTATTTTATAAATATGTGAAAATATTACTGATATGAGGAGTGATTGATATGTATGAAGAATTAGCAAATTTATTATTTCCTAATCTACCATTAACAGTAGAAGAGATAGAAGAAAAATATAAAACTAGAGAACTAAAAGAAGGAGCATATGTAACAAGATTTGGTCCTAGTCCCACTGGATTTATGCATGTAGGAAATTTGTATGGAGCATTTATTAGTAGTGAACTTGCAAGACAGAGTGATGGAGTGTTCTTCTTAAGAATAGAAGATACTGATAGTAAAAGAGAAGTGGAAGGGGCAACTGACTTAATTCTTTCTTCTCTAAAACATTTCAAAATATATCCAACTGAAGGATTTTCTTATGGAGGAGATTATGGTCCTTATAAACAAAGTGAGAGAAAAGATATTTATCAAGCTTATGCTAAAAAATTAGTTAGTGAAGGAAAAGCTTATCCTTGTTTTATGAGTGAAGAAGAAATCAGTGAAATAAGAGAGGGACAAGAATTAAGAAAAGAGGCAATAGGTATCTATGGTGTTTATGCTGTTGATCGTGACTTATCGCTAGAAGAAGTTAAAAAACATCTAGATAATGGGGATAGCTATGTTATTAGAATGAAGTCACCAGGTGATATGCATAATGAAATAGTATTACACGATATGATTAAAGGTGATATTGTTTTACCAGAAAATATAATAGATGAAGTAATACTTAAAAAAGATGGTATTCCAACTTATCATTTTGCTCATGTAGTAGATGATCACTTAATGAAAACAACTCATGTTGTTAGAGGTGATGAATGGGTACCAAGCTTTCCAAAACACTTACAACTTTGCAAGTTATTGGGATTTAAACCTTGTAAATATGCTCATATTGCTCCACTTACTAAAAAAGAAGATGGAAAAGTTAGAAAACTAAGTAAGAGAAAAGACCCAGAATTTTCTGTTAGCTATTATAAAGAGGCAGGTATTCCAGTAGATGCTGTTCGTTTATATCTTGCGACACTAGCTAATACTAACTTTGAAGAGTGGTATTTACAAAATAAAGATAAGAGTATTGAAGACTTTACATTTAGCTTTAAGAAGATGCCTACAGGTGGAACACTATTTGATATGGAAAAATTAAATAATATTTCAAGGACATATTTTTCTAGATTAACAGCTTTAGAATTATATAATCAAGTATTAGAATACTCTTTAGAATATGATAGTGATTTCGCTAAGCTTTTAACTACTTATAAAGATAAAGTAGTAGCATTCTTAAATATTGAAAGAGATGGTAAAAGACCACGTAAAGATATAGCAGTGTTAAAAGATGTTAAGACTGAGTCTAGTTATTTATATAATGAAATATTTTATAATGATTTAAAAGCAAGCTATAGTGAAGTAATAGACGAAGAGGTTGACTATGATATTTTAGCTAAATATATAGATATATATAACAGTGAAGATAGTCAAGATGAATGGTATCAAAAGATTCAAAAACTAGCTGAAGAAAATAACTATGCACCATCTGTTAAGATGTATAAGGAAGATGAAACACTATATAAAGGACATATTGGTAGCATTTGTGAAATGATTAGACATGTTTTAACTGGTCGTAATAAGACACCTAACTTGTATGATTTATTGAGAATAATAGGAATAGATGAGTTTAAAAATAGACTAGAAGCATATGAAGAACTTAATTCTTAGTATGCTTTTTTTCTTTTTGCATATATTTAATTGAGGTGAATTATGCAAACATATACAGTTCAAAGTGGAGATACCTTGTATGGAATTAGTAAACAGTTTGGAGTATCAGTAGATGAAATTAAACAATTAAATAATCTAACTAGTAATACTATTACTAAAGGACAGACATTAAAGATTCCTTCTAATGTTACTACTATTGATTATATAGTAAAAAAAGGTGATAGCTTATATTCTATAGCTAAAAGATATAATACTACAGTTAAAGATATAGTTAGACTTAATAATTTGACTAGTAATAACTTAGCAGTAGGACAGCAACTGATAATTGCTATTGATGATAATACTACACCGACACCAACTACTTATAAAGATTATGTAGTACAAAAAGGAGATAGTCTTTGGACTATTGCTAATAAAAATAATACAACCGTAGATGAAATTAAGCAAATTAATAACCTAACTAGTAATATGCTTAGTATTGGTCAAGTGTTGAAACTTCCAACGCAAGATAAGGTAGAAGAAGTAGAGATGTATACAGTACAGAAAGGTGATAGCTTATATTCAATTGCTAAGAAGTTTGGTGTTACCGTAGATGAGATTAAATCATTAAATAATTTGACTAGTAACAATCTTTCGATTGGAGAGCAACTAATGATTAAAAGTACTACAGGAGATGAACCTATTAATCCGGAAGAAGAATGTATTGGTACTGGTTATGTTGAACCACAGTATATAATGTATACGGTACAAAGAGGGGACAGTTTATATACTATTGCAAGACGTTATAATACTAGTGTTGATAATATTAAAGCCTTAAACAGCTTGACTAATAATAATCTTTCGATTGGTCAGCAATTAAAAATAAAGGAGGTTAGTTAAATGGCAGCACTTATTTCTTATGAAGAATTTTCAAAGACTGATGATTATCAAGGCTTTGTTGGTGTTAATCCTAAACAAGGAAGTTTAAAGGTAATGGCTTTTACCGCTTATCAAGCTATTCCGATTGAGAATGCAGAAATTATTATTACCAAAGAAATTGGTGGTAATAATGTCTTATTCTTTAGAGGTTATACTGATTCTAGTGGAATAATTGATAATATATCACTACCGGCTCCAACCAGTGGTTACGATGATGATAACTTTCAAACATCATCTACTACCTCATATAAATTAACAGTAGTTAAAGATAAGTATGATAGTGTTAAACAGTACATAATAAATATGATTGGAGATGTTAAAGTATTACAATATATTAAAATGACACCAATCATGGACAAAGGTGAAGCAACAAATGGAAATTAATACCCCAGTAATACCTGAGACTATTACAGTTCATTTAGGTTCTCCTAGTGAACAAGCTAATAATATAACTGTTCCTTTTGCTGAATATATCAAAAACGTCGCTTCTAATGAAATTTATCCGACTTGGCCAACTGATGCAATAAAAGCTAATGTACTAGCTCAAATATCTTTTGCACTAAACCGAGTTTATAATGAATGGTATCCTTCTCAAGGATATGACTTTGATATAACAAGTAATCCTAGATATGATCAAGCCTTTAGAGAAAATAGCCAGTTTTATGACTCAATCGCTACCATCGTAGATGATATTTTTAATAACTATATAGCAAGAACTGATAGTGTTCAACCATTATATGCTCAGTACTGTGATGGTAAAACAGTAACTTGTGATGGACTTTCTCAGTGGGGTAGTGTAAGACTAGCAAAAGACGGTTTAAGTCCTTTAGAAATATTATCTTATTATTATGGATCTAATATCAAACTTATTTATAATGCTCCTATTTCTGATAATATTGTAAGCTATCCAGGAGTGCCTATTAAACTAGGGGCAGCTGGTAACTATGTAAGAACTTTAAAGATTCAGTTAAATAGAATTAGAAAGAATTATCCAGCTCTTCCCTTAATAACTAACGAAACACCATTCTTTACAGTTGATATGGAAAGTTCTGTTAAGAAATTTCAGGAGATATTCAACTTGCCAGTAACTGGGATAGTAGATAAAGCAACTTGGTATAAAATAAAATATATTTATAATTCAGTTAAACAAGTAGCTAATTTATATTCAGAAGGAATTAGTGAAGAAGAAGCAGAACTTGCTTTTAAATCAGTTATAAAGAAAGGTGATACAGGGAGTGAAGTTGATACTTTAAATTATTTAATTAGTATAATTGCTTATATTGATCATGATATTCCTTTCCTTACTGTTTCTGATTCATTTAGTGATAATACAGAAAAGATGGTAAAAGCTTTTCAAAAGAAATATAATTTAGAAGAAACTGGGGAAGTTGATCAAAAAACTTGGGTTGCTATTATTACTGCTTATCGTAGTACTATTGCTAATATTCCTGATGAATTATTAATATATCAAGATGAACTTTTTCCAGGGTATACCCTATCAAAAGGAATAACTGGTACTAATGTAATTAGACTACAAAGATTTTTATTAACAATATGTAATAAGTTTCATAATATACCAGGAATTAAAGTAACAGGAACTTTTGATGAGTTAACAGAACAATCAGTAAAAACATTACAAAAGGAATTTGGACTTACAGTAAATGGAGTGGTAGATCCTATAACTTGGTTTGAAATAGTAGAACTTTCTAAGAAGAAGTAAAACGCTTCTTTTTTGCTGTCAATAGTTTTTGAAAATGTCTTAAAATAATTTAAACATTCGCGGGAAAAT
>CAVLCG010000062.1:0-5107 GCA_963661445.1 bacterium
AAAAACTAAAATTAAATGATGAATTTAATGCTTACTATGACTATGAAGCAGTTATTAGAAAAGAGAAAAACTCTGAATATGCTAGTGGCAGAGATGATGGACTAGCCGAAGGAGAAAAAGCTGGAGCTAATAAAGAAAAACTGGCTATAGCAAAAATAATGCTTCAAGGAAAAGAATCATTAGATAAGATAATGAAATATACTGGTTTAAGTAAAAAAGAACTTACTATGCTATTATAATTATTTTAATCAATGATATATGGAATAAAGTCTAGAGATAGACTTTTTCTTTTGATAAAATGTATATATAAAAAAAAACTACTCATACTATTATTGGTGAATAATATGAAAGAAAAGAAATATCAAAGAATAGTAGAAAGACATAAACCTAAAGAAGAAAGAGTTAAATTTGCTTTAATTGCTTTTATAGTTGGCGGATTAGTAGGTGTACTTGGTGAAGGACTAATTTGTTTTTATGTGAAAATATTATCAATCTCTAGAAGTGATGCTTCAACTTATATGATAGTAACACTGATATTTATAGCCTCTTTATTAACAGCTCTTGGAGTGTTTGATAATCTTGTTAAAAAAGCTAAGTGTGGATTACTTATTCCTATAACTGGTTTTGCTCACTCTATGACAAGTGCTGCTATCGACTATAAAAAAGAAGGACCAATCTACGGTATAGGTAGTAATATCTTTAAACTAGCGGGTTCGGTTATTCTTTATGGAATAGTATCATCTTGGTTATTTGGAATGATTCGTTACGGAATAGAGGTGTTAAAATGATTTTTAAGTTTAAGAATGTTTATGTAGATAACTCTGCTACAGTAGCCGGTCCTTATGAAGCGAAAGGTCCACTTAGTAATTACTTTGATAAACGTTATAAGAAAGATTTGTACTGTGGTGAAAAGTCTTTTGAACAAGCGGAAGTGAAACTATTAGAAGATAGCTTGAAACTAGTACTAAAAAAATCAGGACTAAAAGAATCTGATATTGATATAGTAATAGCTGGAGACTTATTAAATCAAATAACCTCATCTTGTTATTCTAGTCTAAACATGAATAGTCCTTTCCTTGGAATATATAGTGCTTGTGCGACTAGTGCGGAAGGAATATTAATTGCATCCTCTTTAATTGATGGCGGATTTATCAACAATGCCATTGCTGCTACTTCATCCCATAATATGTCTAGTGAAAAACAATTTAGAAATCCAACTGAGTATGGAGCTCCTAAACCAAAGACGGCTACTTTTACAGCAACCGGTGGTGCTAGTATCTTGCTTACTAATAAACCTAGTAAAATAAGAGTAAGTGAAGGAGTAATTGGTACCATTGTCGATTATAATCAAAAAGATCCATTAAACATGGGAGCAGTTATGGCTTGTGCTGCAGCACATACTTTGAATGACTATTTCAAAAATAGTAAATATTCTCCTAAAGACTTTGACTTGATTGTAACAGGAGACTTAGGCGTTTATGGTAAAGAAATATTAAAAGACTTTATGAAGGAAGAGTATGAAATAGAGTTAGGTAATAACTATAATGATTGTGGTGTAATACTATATGATTTAGAAAAACAAAAAGATGTAATGGCTGGAGGTAGTGGACCAGTTTGTAGTGCTTTAGTTACATATTCTAAGATTTTAAAAGACTTAAATGAGGGAGTTTATAAAAGAGTATTGTTAGTAGCGACCGGTGCTTTATTTTCCCCAACGTTTGTCTATCAGAAGAAACCAATTTTATCTATTGCACATTTAGTATGTTTGGAGGCGATTTAAATGTATTTTATATATTCATTCTTATTTTGTGGAACTATTTGCTTAATAGCAGAACTTATTCTTGATAATACCAAGTTAACACCAGGGCATATAACAAGTATCTTTGTAGTAGTAGGAGCAGCCTTAGATGCATTTGGAATCTATGACTTTTTTATAGCTACTTGTGGAGGAGGAACCCTAGTACCAATCACATCTTTTGGACACTCTCTTATCCATGGTGCTTTAGCAAAGGCTTCCAGCTTTGGATTCTTAGGATTATTAATGGGAATGTTTGATCTTACAGCATCTGGTATCACATCAGCGATAATCTTTTCCTTCATATTTACTTTGTTTTTTAAAGCAAGAGACTAAAAAAATTTAATTTATTGTAAATAATATAGATAAGGAGGTAGTTATGACTTATCTATTTTTATGTTTATTTATTACTAATGTTTATGCAGAAACAGTAGAAACACCATATCTTCTAGCTGATACTTCTACTGATGAGACAAGGGAGATAATAAAAGAAGATGATTTATATTATTTAAGAAAAGAAGGAGAGATTAGTAGTAATTATTATAGTAGTAAACCAAATGACTATGATACTAAGACAGATATGTTTATCTATGATAAGTATAGTAAATATACAACTAAAGAGATAAATAGTCCTGATTACTTAAAAGATGAGATAACTTACTATCATTATCTGGAACTGGAAAAGATTAATTATCTAAAGATATTAACTAGTGATAATATAACTATTTTAGATATAAAACTTAATAATGATAAACTTGAATCTAATAATAATACTTATTACTTTAAGAAGTGTAGGATAGAAGATAGTAGTCTAGAGATAAAGTTAATGGTATTAGAAAACTCTAGTAATAATTATTTACTAATAGAAAATGATGATGTTTATCTAAAAGGGAAAATAAAGATAAAAGAAAAAGGAATAGTAACCAAGAAGATAAAATTAATTAACTATTTAACTAGACTAAAGATGAGTAAGAAAGAAAAAGTTACTACTAGTTATAATGATTTACCATATTATAGATTACTAAGGAAAGAAAAGCTATATAGATATAGAAGAAAATTATATAAATATAAAAAGAATGATATTTTATTAACTAGTAATAGAGTCTTAGAAGGGTATAAGTTGGATAGAGTAGAAAAGATAAATAAAATATATCGAAAAGAGGTATTTACTTTCTATGATGATATTAAACTAGATTATTTAGATTGGGATAAGATTTTAGTAAGTTCAACTGTACCTTTAGGAGAATTAAAACTGTATAAGAGTAGGGAGTGTGGAAGAATTGAGTTAAAACTAGTATATAAAACTTTTAGTTATCTAAAAGAGATAGACTTTACATGTTCTTAAGAAAAAGAAATTCTACTTTTGTCGAATGGATTGTCTTTTAAAAAATATATAAGTATTCTTTAGGTGAAAGGAGGAGGTATGGACGAGTTACTCTTAAAGTATGATAAGTTAATCTATATGATGGCTAATAAATATAAAAATTATGCTAGTATAGATGATCTTTATCAAGCAGGATGTATTGGACTAAGGGAAGCATTAACTCATTATGATAAAAGTAAAGAAAGTGATTTAACTAGTTATATTTGTCTTTATATCAAAGGAGAGATGCTTAAAGAAGTCAGTAATAGTAGAGAAATAAGAGTAGGAAGAGATGTCTATAATTTTTCAAAGAAAGTAAAGGAGGCAAGAGATTATTTAACCCAGGAGTTTGGAAGAGAAGCTACTACATATGAAGTTGCTTACTATATGAATGAAAGTATAGGAAAGATAGAGATGGTTGATAGAGTAAGTAGGCCAGTTTATCATTTGGATGATAATACTTTTGATAACATATCTTTATATGATAGAGTTAGTTATGTAGAAAAAGCCTACGATACTGATATCTTAGATTTAAAAAGTGCTTGTGATAAGCTTAATTCTTATGAAAAAAGCTTAATTAATAATAGGTACTATCTTGATAAGACACAACAGGAAGTAGCAGAAAGTCTTGGTATTAGTCAGGTAAAAGTAAGTAGAGAGGAGAAAAAGATTTTAGAAAAGTTAAGGTGTAGTTTAAGCTAATAAAAATGTTTTGTATTCTTTAAAATGTTATGCTATTCTTAGATAAAGAGTAGGTGTTAAAGATGGATAATTACTTTGTACTTGATGGTGTTACTTATACTATTAGTTATGATGATAAGAAAATAAAAATATTAAAGAAAGTTGATAACAAGTTAGTTGAGTTAGATGAGATAGAAGAAAAAAAGATTGAAAGTTTCTTTTGTAAGGAACAATCTTATAAATATAGTAGTCTTTATTTAACTGAATGTTTAAATGATAATAATATACTAGAAAAAAAAGATTATATCTTACCCTTTCTTGAATGGTTAGAAAATTTGATACCAGAAAACTCTAGAGATAATTTTTATAGAAATATAAGGACTTTATCTGTTGATTATAATTTTGAATATCTTAATAAAAAAGAAAGTGATGATATAGATGCTAATATAGAAGGGGCAGGATATAATTGTGCTAGTAATCATATTACAATAAATAGAGAATACTTAGAATATTTATCTAGTATTTCTAATGATGAGAATTTTATTTATAATAATTATGCAGGAAGCATCATGCATGAGTTAGCTCATATGGCTTCAGCAAATTATGACATGGAAACTAAAATATCTAAGTGTGGTTTTAATACTTATCCATCTAATAATTCATATGATAGTAATAGAGGTTTAACTGAGGGAATGACTGAATGTATTTCTTTTACAGCTATTCCTCCTGTTTCTTTGTATACCTCTAGTTACTTTATGGAAATAAAAATAATTAAACAATTAGAAATGATAGTGGGTACTAATGTTTTATTAGAGTCATACTTTTCTAATAAAGGTATAGAAGAAATTAAAAATAATCTACTAGAATATATAAATGATGAAAATAAAGTATTTAAATTATTTAGAAATATTGAATTTAACTATTTAATTAGAGACTTGATTGATAAACAGAGTATATTAGGAAATATTCAAAGTTCACTACTAGATTTCTTGGAAGCTAAGTGTAAAAAGGAATTAGAAAATCCTTATTTAGATAAAGAAATATTTGTTAATATGTTTGATTCTTATGAAAAAAGTTTAATAGATGAAAGTGATATAAACTCTATACGTAAAAATCCAGATAATTATGTTGGTATAAATAAAAATAAAGAACAATTTTTAAATATTAAAGATAAATATTTAGCTTTTGTTAGTGGCATAGATAAATATCAGGAATATAGAGAAAAAACTAAAAAAATTATTACTTTTTTTATTTCCTTGGCGAGACGC
>CAVLCG010000062.1:5132-8501 GCA_963661445.1 bacterium
AATCTCTATTAATAACCTTTGATATAAAAGATGATGATAAAAAGTGTAGATATAAACTGGAATTGATGGATAATGATAAGAATAAAAGAATAGTTTCTAATGATGAGTTTGATTTTAATTTTTCTTTTGTAAAGAATATGTTAGAACCAACTATTAGTTATTATGCTAATAATAATTCAATCAGTGAAGCAACTAATTTTGATGATATGTTATATTTTCTAGCAGATAATAAAAATGCTATAGTTATAAATGGTATTGATAATACTTATGCTAATAAATTACTAGGTAGTATTGATACTAAAAAAGAAAAAGAATTTACTAAAAATATTTCTGGTTTTAGTACTACTACTATTTTATTAATCTATTTATTAGGAACAAGCATTATATTTTTAGCTTTTCTTCTAATTTACATCTTGTGATTTAAATGATAGAATAAGTCTAGAAAAGGAAGATGTCTATGGATAAAGATTATCAAATGATAGATCATTCTATTAAAATAAATAAAGAAGAATTACCTAAACTTTTACAAAATATAATTAAAGACTTAGAAAAATATGATAAGGAAGGTAATATGGAAATGTATGATGGACTTTACGAAGGATTAGAATCATTTTCTAAATCTTTTCTACTATCAGGTGAAATAACAAATAGTCAATTTGAAACAATATTAAAAAAATATAGGGGGTAGTTATGCAAATAAAAAACTTTAATAATTGTGCTGAAAATATGTTAACTTATGGAGGACATGCCGGTGCTAAACTAGGAATTATTATAGATGGAGAGAATTGGTTTTTAAAATTTCCGAAGTCAACTAGGACTTTAAGAAAAAAGGTCGATATGTCTTATTCTACATCACCACTATCAGAATATATTGGCTCTCATATATATGAATCTATTGATATTCCGGTACATAAAACGATGCTTGGAATAAGAGATAATAAACTAGTAGTTGCTTGTAAAGACTTTAGGGATGATATAAGTAAGATTACCTTTGAAGATTATAATTCTATTTATAATATTTATGTTTCTGGTTTGGATGAAAAACTTTCTTCTATTACCTCAAGTTCTAACCACGCAGTTGATTTAAATGAGATAATGATTGTTATGGAAAATAATCCACGATTTATTAATACTGAAGGATTAAAAGATAGATTTTGGGATATGTTTATTGTTGATGCTTTGATAGGTAATAATGATAGAAATAATGGTAATTGGGGAGCTTTAATAAATAATGATACTAAAAAAATAGAAATAGCTCCGGTTTTTGATAATGGTGCTTCCTTTGGAAATAATACAGATGATTTAAAGATTGAAAAAATATTAAGTGATAATCAAAGATTTAAAGATAGTGTTTATCTTTCAAGAATATGTGCTTTTTCTATGAATGATAAGATAATAAATCCATTTAAGTACATTGAAAGTCTAGAAAATGATGAATGTAATAAGGCATTATTAAGAGTAGTACCTAAAATAGACCTTTCAAAGATATATAATATTATTAATGATATTCCAAACGAATATGAAGGACTAAAAGTAATAAGTGATATTAGAAAGAAATATTATTTTGAATGTATTAAGTATCGTTATGAAAATTCTTTATATAAAACATATTTAAAATTATTAGAAATAGAAAGTGAAGACAGCTAATGTCTTTTTCTTGTAATCATAAAAAAATTAAGACTTTTTTCTATAAGTTTGGTAAACTATTAGTAGTTAAGAGGTGTTAGAATGAGCAAGTTTACTTTAATGAATAAAAATAAGAAAGTATTTGATTTTGAATATAATGATGAAGAACATTTAATAGTTAAATTTGAACGAAATTATCCTGATAATGAAGCTTATGCACCTTTTGGATTAATTAAAGATGATAATATAAACAAAAATAAGTTTAATAAGTGGTGGAAGAATAGACAAATACCAGCTTCAAGAAATGGTTTAAAAGAATTGTTAGAAAGAAATAATATCTATGCTGAAGATGGGTTTGATTTGTTAGATACTAAAGCTTATTGCTTATCACTTTCTGATCAATATTGGGTTAAGATGTTTGGCGAAGATATTTTATGGGAAGATATAAATTTCTTTGATAATGAGTTTTCAGAAGATATTGGTAAAATATTGTTTGATGACATAAAAACATCAGTAGATTTAAACTTAAATACACCAGATATGACTAGTAATGGTAACTATCTTAAAAGATGGAAGATTATAGATGGGGATAGATATTTAGTTAAAGCTGGTGGAAAGATGATAAATCAAGAACCATTTAATGAGGTGATTGCTACTAAACTATATGAAAGACTTTTAAACGATAATGAGTATGTAAAATATGAAATAATCTATGATAATGGAAGATCTGTATCAATATGTAAAGACTTTATCACAACTAATACAGAACTAATACCAGCATGGAAAATAAATGATTATTATGAAAAAAATGAATCTGAAAATAAATATGAACATTATATAAGATGTTTAAATGATTTACATATCCCAAATGCAATTGTTTTAGTTGATAAAATGTTAGTTTGTGACTTTATTCTAGCTAACAAAGATAGACATTTTAATAACTTTGGTGTTATTAGAAATGTGGAAACATTAGAATTTGAAAGAGTTGCACCTATCTTTGATAATGGTTGTTCATTATGGTTTGATGAAAATGATATGTATGTTGGAGAATTCTTTTTAACAAAACCTTTTGACGAATATGAAAAGAATCAGATTAATTTAGTTAAGAATTTTGATTGGCTTGATGTTAGTAAATTAGATGGCTTTGTAGATGAGGTTAGAGAAATACTTTCAAAGAATAATTTATTATCTAATGAAAGAATTGAAAAGATAATAGAACAAGTAAAGTTAAGAATAGAGTATGTTAGTAATCTAAAACAGAACCGTAAAATATAATGAATAAAAGAATACCAAACAAATAACGAAAAGGAATATTTAATTGATACTTGTTTAAATAGTCAAGATAATTATGAAAGAATGGTAAAATACTTTTTAGAGGACTAAGGTAAAGACAATTAATGTCTTTTTTCATCTATTAAGTGATGCTTTCTTATTAAACTTTTTATTCTGATTGGTTTATCTTTATATTTCTTTTGAAGTGTTAGTTTTATTTTACGTCTTTCACTTCTTAAGATTCTGCCTGTTTTTTAGTCCTTGTTTTAATTATTTATTCATATATTATTAACTACCAATTCTAATAGTAGTTTATCATAAATTTGTTGTGAAAAAATTTACTCTTTTTGTAGAGTGAAAAAAGTAACTTTACAGATTTTGATAAAACTGTTAATATTGTTATAGATAATGAGGATAGAGAGATTACTGCTTTGCTAGTTACTGAGGAAGTAAGTGGCGAAACTGTTAAAT
>CAVLCG010000063.1:0-3551 GCA_963661445.1 bacterium
ATATTATATTAAATAGAATAATTATTAAATTATTATCTTAATAAACAAATAAGTAATATAATCTCATTTAATCTTAAATTAATTAATAAGTTAATAATATATATTGATAAAAAGTTCGAATAATTATAAAACTAAATAATAAGTTAAGTGATTAATTGTTAAGCTATTATTACGTTTTATCTTACTTCATATAATTGATATTATGTTAACTAGTGTGAGTTTTTCATAAAATAAATGTAAATACTAAGATTAATTATTTTACTTAATAATAATATCAATTACATTTAATTTCTTAATATTTAATTACTATTATGTATAATTGTTTGTTTATATACTAACAAATTTACATAAATACATTTTATAGTTTGTCTACTTTTATTTTACTAAGATGAAATAAATTACTGCTTAGAAGAAAATAAAATACATAAAGTACTATATTTTTTAACATTTTTTATATTTTTATTAAATAAAATAGGGGAGTCTTCCCCTACTAAAATCATATGTTTTTAAGAGCTAGGTTAGTTACTAAAAGTACCATCCCCCCTACCCTTTTTAAACCTTTCTAGATTGAATCTCTGCTATTTTTTCAAGAACTTCTTTAGCATTTTCTTCACTAATAGAGTTATATCCTAATTCTCTTAAGGCTTGTACTTTGGCAGCATTTAATTCTTGTGTACGGCTTAATTTTTCTTCATTTTTTTGCTCAATATCTTGAACAAATCTTTTATGTACTTCTGCTATTTTACTTTTTGAAGAACCACCATTATGATAAAGAGTCATAGCAGAAAATAAAATACTTTCAAATATAAATTGTTTACTTTGATCAAAATCGAATTGTAATGGATCAGTAAAGCCCATTGACTTTGACATGTAAGCTAAAATATAACGTAACTCTTCAGTAGTTTCCATTGATTGCAAATAATGATACAAATATAAATAAGTTGTTTGTGTCTTTTTAGTTTTATCTTCTTGTAGTTTTTCTTTTAATAAATTTATAATATCAGAAAGAATTTCTTGATCCTTCCTATTTAATCCCTTTAAATCTGTCAATATTTCTTTATTAGAACTATCCCTAACTCCTTCGTTTAGTCTAGTTTCTACTTTCATAATGTAATCTCCTGTTATTGCAAGAGAATTAATCTTTTCTTCACTATCTATATCTAATAAACTTAGTAACTTTAAAGCCTTTTCTTTAGGCCATTCATCAAGTGAAGATAAAGCTAAATAGTTGTATAGCATTTGTCTTGATACTCCTAAATATTTAGCTAATCTTACCTTTGATATACCAAGTTCCAATAATAATTCATCTAACTTTTTCATCGTCTACCCTCCATTATCATTGTAACGAGGTTTACGTAAATAGTCAAGAAATTTTTGTGTAAAACTTGACATATTGATTTGTATCACTTAGCAACTAATTATAATAAGTACCATAGTTTTTCTTTATCTTTCATAACAGTTTTAACAATTCCCCCACCTAGACAGTATTCTCCATCATAGAAAACACAAGCTTGTCCTGGTGTAACCGCTTTAACGTTATCATAAGTAACATAAATAGTTCCATCATCATTATAAGTTAGATTAACTGGTACATCTTCTGCTCTATAACGAAATTTTGCAGTACAACTAGTTGGTCTTTCATCACAGTTAAAGTTAATATCTTCAATGATAGCCCCATTAGAATATAAGTATTTATTATCTTCTCCTTCTGCTACATATAAGATATTTTTATCAAGATTCTTACCAACTACAAATAATTTTTCTTTAGTACCACCAATATCTAGTCCTTTTCTTTGACCAATTGTATAATACATTAATCCTTGATGTTTTCCCACTACTTTATTAGTATCTATATTTACCATGTCTCCTTTTTTACTTGGTAAATAATTTTTTAAGAAGTTTTTAAAGTTTCTTTCGCCAATAAAACAAATACCTGTAGAGTCTTTTTTACTAGCAGTAACTAAATCATACTTTTTAGCTATTTCTCTAACTTCTTTTTTGGTTTCTATATCACCTAAAGGGAATAAAACATTTTCAAGTTGCTCTTTACTAAGTTGGGATAAGAAATAAGTTTGATCTTTATTTTTTTCTCTACTTCTCATAAGACGACCACTTTCCATCTTAGCGTAGTGTCCTGTTGCTATATAGTCAGCTCCTAATCTTTTGGCTTCCTTAACAAAAGCAGAAAACTTAATATATTTATTACACATTATATCAGGGTTTGGTGTTCTCCCTTTCTTTAATTCATCTAAGAAATAGGTAAAAACATCATCCCAATATTCTTTAATAAAATCAATTCTATGTAGTGGTATACCTATCTTTTCTGCTACTTTTAAAGCATCATTATAGTCTTGTTCTTGTGGGCAAATTGATTCATTTAAATTAGGATTACCTAAAAAGTCATTATTAATAGTACTATCCCAGTTACGCATAAAAAGACCTATTACTTCATAGCCTTGTTCCTTTAAAAGAATAGCAGCAACAGATGAATCTACTCCTCCACTTAATCCAATAACTACTTTTTTACTCATATACATCACTCATTTCTTGCTTAATTATAGCAAAAAAAAGGAGTTTTGTATACAAATTATGAAATTTCAATTTGTACTGATTTACCATTATTTGATGAAATTCCTAACTTTTCAATTCTCTCAAAACAATCATTTATAAATTTTTCATCATTTGTAGCCTTAATTTTATTTTCTAATTTTTCCATGTTAAGTTCTTTATCTTCAATACTCATAAGCTCCGTTAAATAATATGCATCTTTTTTTTTCAATGAAATAATCTTCAACGTGAGTAAAATCTTTATTTCTTCCAATATAATTAAAAACTAATCGCCAAAGTGCTTCTCGTTTGTCTTCTTTAATTCCAGCTTCTACCATCTCATCAAATAAATCTTGATCTATTCTAGGCGGCATTGGTACAGAAATATATTGCGTAATAAAATCTAGTAACTCTTTAGAACTCATTTTTCGACAATAGTCAATATAAACTTTATTCGTAGTTAAAGATTTAGATAATTCTATATAGCGTGGTCCACTATCTCTTACTTTTTTCTTTTCTCTAATCAAATTATCATATTGTCTTTGAAAAGTATCTAATACCTCTTGACTATTTTCTTTGTTATTTCTTACCTTTTCAAGAGTACTCAAAATACGATTAATAGAAGCAAGCCTGTTTCTTTCCTCAGTATCTATTTTTATAGGAACTGTTTTTATTATATTTTCTACATCATCTAATAGCTTATTAATTTCTATTATCTCCTCAGTAGAAAAAGAAGATTCATCTATAGTTTTTAACAAAGTTAATAATTCTTCGCTATTTATATATCTATTAACATAACGATAAACAATATTTACTAATTCCATTTTAACACCTCAAATTTGTATTCATCTTTAAATTACACTATGATCAGGTTACAGTCAAGAATTATTTTATGCTATATCAAAAATAGTCTTAAGAAATTAGGCATAAAAAACGTATCAAACAAGCTACAAAAAGCTGCTACTAAAACACTAACTAGTAAGACTTGTAAATATCTTTTCATA
>CAVLCG010000063.1:3561-8444 GCA_963661445.1 bacterium
CTTTTCATAGAGTCTCTTAGTGATATATCTTGTTTTAAAAAAAGATAACTAAATAATTTTTTAGAAAAGAAACTAGCAGAAAAGCCTAAAAATATTAAGAATAGTAAGAATACAATTGGTCCTGGTATTAGGTAACAAATAGCAAGAATTAATCCTTTAAGTTTATAAGTAGTAAGAATAGATACAATAGAAAAGCTCAACAAAAATCCTTTTCCAAAGCATAATATATAAATAAGTGGTAATCCTATAATAGAGATACCTAAAAGCCAAATTAATATAACTAATGATAAGTTACCTATCAAACTATTAATAAGCATTGATAAGTAGTTAATATCGTTTTTCTTAATACCATCAAAGAAAGCATTTAACTGATTAGATATTAAGGTATAATCACTCTTAGATAATATTAAGTTATAAATTATTCCTAATAAGATACCTAGTATAATAGTAATTATTACTGATAAGTATATTTTTTTCTGTTCATATAGTTTATTTTTTACTTTTTTACCTGCTTCATTCATTAGTATCACCCTAGTAAATCTTATTCTAAAAAACATTTAAATTGTTAAAAAAACTTTTACAAAAAGCGACTTTTTTTATATAATGATTCTAGAGGTGAACAAGATGAATAAATTTATGAAAATCATGTCTATTATCTTAGTAGTAGCATTAGTTGTTAGTTTCTTAAGTGTTATTGTTTATTACGTTATTTAATATCAACATATCCTTCTATTTCAGGTACTATATCACCTACTAATAGTTGATTATTTGAATATTTTATAATTATATCATTTAGACGTTCTTTATCATCAGCTAGAGTTAAAAGAGCAAGTCCTGCTATTCTATCAGCTAGATATTGATTTAATCTAACCATATCACTAGGTTCTATATGATATTTATTAACAAGTTCATTTACGGGACTATTTTGATATATATAATTGACATAGCTTTTAACAATCATGTCAATTTTTTTGTCTTTTTTTAAAAATCTAACTCTCTTCCAAACTTTCATTTTTATCAAATCCTTTACAAGTACTATATTATATCATAAGTATTTAGCAGTTGGTAGATATTAACTCTATTTTTTTTAAAATTTTAGCTATACTAATACTGTAGCCTACTAAAGGAGTTGATTGTTTATGAATTTTTTAAAAAATAAAAAATGTAAGCTACAGTATTTCCTTCTTCTTCTATCGTTATTTATTATTCCCCTAAATGCCTATGCTTATTCAAATTATATTATCCCGGGTGGAGAAACTATTGGTATTGAGGTAAACTCCAAAGGTGTATTAGTTGTTGGTTTTTACAAAGTACAAGATGAATATATTGGAAAAGATGCCGGCTTTTTAGTGGGAGATAAGATTGTATCTATTAATAATCAAAAGATTACTACTATTGATGAGATGGTAAATATCGTTAATAAGGAAGCGACGAACAAAAAGTTAGATGTAACTATTGAACGTAACAGTAAGACTTCTACTCTACCTTTAGATCTTGTCTGTGACAGTGAAAATGTCTGTAAGACTGGACTTTATGTAAAAGATGAGATAACAGGTATTGGTACATTAACGTATATTGACCCTGACACTAAAATATTTGGAGCTCTAGGACATGAAATACTAGAGAAAACTACTGGTGAAAGATTCGAAATCAAAGATGGTAAGATCTTTAAAGCTGATGTAACTAGTACTACTAGAAGTAGTAACGGAACGCCAGGTGAAAAGAATGCTATTTATGATAAGGGAACTATCTATGGTAAAATAACTACTAATGAGAAACAGGGTATATTTGGGAAATATCAAGATACCTTTCCTAGTAATGATACTTTAAAAGTGGCTACTAAAAATGAGGTGGTAAAGGGAAAAGCAACTATTAGAACAGTTTTAAATGGTAGCGAGATTAACACTTATGATATAAACATTTTAGAAGTTAATAAAAATAGCGATACTAAAAATATTCTCTTTGAAATAACTGACCCTACTCTTCTTGAAAAAACAGGTGGTGTAATCCAGGGAATGAGTGGTTCACCAATTATTCAGAATAATAAAATAGTTGGAGCCGTAACTCACGTTATTGTAAGCGATACAAAGAAAGGATATGGTATTTTTATAACAACTATGCTTGAAGAAGGCGATAAAAAAGGTGCTAGTAGTTAGCATCTTTTTTTGTTTTTACATATGCTTAATTGCAACACACAATATTTGTAGTTTTTAAGTTTTATAATTAATCAAGTAAAAATGTTGACAAGATTCTAGATAAAATAGATAATGATATTATTGTTAATTAAGTAAAAAATACTAATACTAAAATTAAATAGAGGAGATATAAAATGACTTTTGAGCAATTTATGAAATTGAGTGATAAAGAAAAAGTAAAAAATTATGAAAAGTTAGATACCGACCATGATAGATTTCTAGCTCGTATTAACGAACCAATAGGGCTAGAAGTTTTAGAACGTGGTGATTCAAAAAAGCCACTGACTAAAAGTCAGCAGGAAACATTAAAAAAACTAGAGCAATATGCAGCTAATATTTTGAAAGATTCTAAATAAGGCCCTATCTAGAATTTTAAAATAAAAATACCCCTTAAAGAGTACTTTTATTATGCTTTAAATTTGTCTTTAACACTTTTAATATCTACTAACTCAAATCTATATTTTTGTTCGACTTTTGGATATTTAATGTGATCAACCTCGCTTAAAAACATTTTTGCTGGTCTTACCCATAGTGAACAATCATCATATAATTTGCGATATACTATCATTTCTTCCTTTGTTTCAGAGTCTTTTGCTATATCTTCAACTAGATAATAATCACCCTTAAAGTGTTTATAAATCCCATGTATTACTAATTTATTCACTAACTTCATCCTTAAATTCTTTTAAAGTGCCATCTTCACTTACTATTTCAGTAAGAGCTTTTTCAGCATCCTTTAAGTCTTTATCACACTCTTTAGCAAGATTCATTGCTTCTGTAAAACTTTTTATTGCATCATCTAAAGCGATATCACCATTTTCTAAAGATTTAACAAGTACTTCTAATTCACTCATTTTCTCTTCAAACTTTTTTTCTTTCTTTTCCATCATTCCACCTCTTATATAATAGTAGCTTCAATACTACCATCTTTTAATTCTATTTCTATCTTATCACTACTCTTTAAGTCTTTAACGCTTCCAATAGCCCTATTATTATGTTTAACAATACTATAACCTCTATCTAAGGTTTTTAATGGACTAAGAGCATCTAATTTATTTATCAAAAGAAGATAATCATGCTTTTTCTTATCAAGAATAACTTGTGGTTCACTAAAGAATCTTTTAGTTAGGACTATATTTAGTTTAGCTTTTTTTCTTTCTAATAAATTTTTATAACTAGTAACAAGTCTATCTTCTAGGTAATCTAATTTCATTGTCTTACTAGCATATAAATCGATTGGATTATTTAAAATATAACTATCTTTTACTTTTAATAATCTTTTCTTTTTTAATTCTAGAATAGTATTAATATTTTTAACACTACGAAGTTTCAACTGTTCAATATAATTAATTACATCGGTTTTATTAGGTACAGCAATCTCCGCAGCTCCTGTTGGTGTAGGTGCCCTAAGATCGGCTACAAAATCTGCTATAGTAAAATCTATCTCATGACCTACAGCACTAATAACTGGTATATTACAGTCATAGATAGCTCTTGCCACTATCTCCTCATTAAAGGCCCATAAGTCTTCGATAGAGCCACCACCTCTACCTACTATTAAGACATCTAGGTTATACTCTTCTGCTCTTTTTATTTGTCTTACAATATCTTCTTTAGCATTCTCACCCTGGACAAGGGCTGGAAATAAAATAACTTCTACTAACGGAAATCTTCTATTGATGGTAGAAATAATATCTCTAATAGCTGCACCAGTAGAAGCAGTTATTACTCCTACTTTCTCTGGTATTCTTGGTATTTTTTTCTTATGACTTTCCAAAAATAAACCTTCACTAGCAAGACGTTTTTTTAACTGTTCAAAAGCCACATATAAGTTTCCTACTCCATCTTCTGTCATTTCATTTACATAGATTTGGTAACCACCAGTTGCTTCATAAACTGATATTTTACCTTTAACTAATATCTTCATTCCATCTTCCGGTGTGAATTTAACACTTCTTGCACTACTTGCAAACATAACAGCATTAATTCTACTACCCTCATCTTTAATGGTAAAATAAAAATGCCCTCTAGTATGAGCTTTAAAATTAGATATTTCTCCTTTTAAATATACCTCTTGTAAATTAGCATCATTATCTATTTTATATTTAATATATCTAGTTAACTGAGTAACTGTTAAATACTCATTCTGCATTTTTATCCTCTTCATGATATATCTTATCTAAAACACCATTTAGCATCTTAACAACTGCATCTTCACTATATTTCTTAGATAAATTAATTGCTTCATCAATTACTACCTTCTTTGGTGTATCTGTATAGATAAGTTCATAAATAGCTATTTCGAAAATTGCTTGATCTACCATATTTAATCTATTTATTTCCCAGTTAATTAAATATTTATTAGCTTTTTTATCTAACTCTTCTTTTTTAAGAATTACTTCATTTACAATATTTTCAATAAACTTTTTATTACGGCCTTCAATATCCATAAACATTTCATCTAAATCATAACTAGTATTTGCTTTTTCAAAGACAGATACTTGATAAAGAATCTTCATAGCCATCTCTCTTGCTCCACTACGTGTCTCTTCCATTATTATCACCTCACAACAACTTTATTATACTAAGAAAAAGAGCCATTTACAAGCAAAAAAGAAGCGTTTTACTTCTTCTTATGATTAATCTATGATAATGTCTTAAGTGTTAGTATTTGATTATGTCTCAAAT
>CAVLCG010000064.1:0-8367 GCA_963661445.1 bacterium
AAAGAAAAAGCAGCACCTAATACTACTTTTTCAATTTATAAGTCTGAATAGTTACAATTAGTTCATAAGGTGTTTTATTATCGTTTACTGAAATAACTCCTTGAGCTATTACTGGATGAGTTTTCTTAGCATAAATCCACTGACTAGCTCCGACATAAATATTATCAGTATTTAGGGCTCTTAGTCCAATAGAAATAAGATCTTTATTTTCATCAAAGGATTGACCACTTAGTTTACAATAACCATAAAGAACGATTGATACTTTATAAGCACCTGGTCTTGTAAAATAAATTTAGTTTTCTATAGAGTCTAGTGTTAAAATACCTTGACTATCTAATTCTCTTCTAGATATGGGGATTCTTTCATTTTCTAAAACAGAAATTCCTTCACTTGTTCCGTTTTCAAAAGTAACTAAGTAAACAACTCCAAGTCGTTCTCTACCATTTGGTCCGGTGGGTCCTGTTGGACCGGTACTACCTTGGGACCCAATTGGTTCTTCTATCTTACCAGTATCAATCCATTTACTAAATAACTATAACCACTATTACCAGAGTGATACCATTTCCATTTTTACCTCTTGGAATATAAAAGTCTAAAATGTGGTTAGGTCCTCCTGTTACATCAATTACTTTGGCATTATCTTCATTAGTAGTAAATGTCGAACGAATATTAATAGTTTCTGATAAACCTCTGGGTCCAGTAGGTCCTAAAATATAATAGTTTTTAAAATAGTTCTTAGACATAAGTATACTTCCTTTCTATATAATGTATGAAGACATAAAAAAAGAATAATTATAATTAACTATTCTGTGATTCTTCCTATTCTAAACTGGTAAATACTCTTATCTCCATTTATGGTTTCTTTTAAATTAGCTTCGATTCCTTTGTACTGAAAATATTCTGATATTTTAGAATTATCTTTTTCTTCATTATCTCTTGTTCTAATAATACTATCATAAATCATTGTAATATCTTCATCTTCTAAAGTATTGTTGTTAGCTTTTAGAAAGGCTTTAATAATTTCTTTGGTTGTGTCACTTTCTTCTTTATAGTAAATAGACATAACAGAAACATATTTATTATCTACTTGAAAAACAAAGGTTATATCATTAATTGTATATTCATATAAATTATCCTTCTTTTCGAGATTCTTGGAATTAACTTTAAAACTTTCTAAGTCCTTTTCCTTTATAATATTATTATAGTTTTCTAATAGTTTGGTTAAACTGATGTTTTTTATTGTTTCTAATTTACTCATTTCTGAAAAATCAATTTTATCACTTTCTTTTTTTTGCTTATCTAAATACTTCTTAGTTATGTTAGCTCCTAGTAGATAAGAACAAAATCCTAGAATAATAGCTAGTAATACTATAATTATTTTATCCTTCTTGTTAAACTTTTTTTTAGTTTTTTTCTTCTTCATTATCTTCACCCTGTAGATATTATAGCATATTTTTCTAAAATACTGTTATTTTTCTTTGTATTTAGTTATAATATAAGTGAAAGGAAGTAGTGCAATGTATCTTTCAAGTATTAGAAGTGTTGATTTACATGGAATGGATAGAATTACTGCTAGAATAACAGTAGATGAGTTTATAACTGACTTAATAAGATTAAAAGAAAAAAAGGGAGTCATTATTCATGGGATTGGAAGTGGTATTCTAAGAAAAGAAGTATCAATGTATTTATCTCATGATAAGAGAGTAAAAGAATATAAGCTTGACTTTATGAATCCTGGATGTACAGTAATTACCTTGGAAGATAGGTTGACTGTTAAGAAAAGTAGTTCAGGCTATGTGCTTTAGCACATAAATTCTTAAGAATTTAGAGATAATTAATTGTCAATGCCTTTTAGTTGCAGTATAATATGTAGCTAAAAGAGGCGAGATATATGAGAAAGCTATCATATGTACAATATGATATAGAATACCATGTTGTTTGGACTACTAAATATAGATATCCTGTTTTGAAAGGCAAAATTGCAGAGAGAGCAAGATATCTCATAAGGCAAGGATGCAATAGTATGCAAGTTACCATCATTAAAGGTTCAATTAGTAAAGATCACATACACTTGTTAGTTAGTTGTCCACCGAGCCTTTCTGTTTCCAAACTAGTCCAGCAACTAAAAGGTAAAACATCAAGAACATTGCAAATGGAATTTAAAGAATTAAAATCAAGATATTGGAGCCAACACTTATGGGCAGTTGGTTATTTTTGCAGAAGTGTAGGCACAATTACAGAAAAAACAATTAAAGATTATATTGAAAACCAAGAAAATGAAAGTGAAGAAAATTTTAAGATTGTGAGTTAACGAATTTACTCACTAATTGTACTTTCAGTACTTAAACAAGCCATGTACTTTAGTATATGGCGGTTGACAAAATGAGAAAAAAGAGGTATAATATGAGCCGATAGAAAGGAAAGGAGATTCCTATGTATACTGAAGAATATGATAAAAGACCATTTCCCTTTAGAGATTTTTTGTTAAAGTTTATTATAATTGTTATATTTGCTTTATTACTTGTTTGGTTAATACCAAAGTTTATTAGTCCCAAGACAAGTAGTAATGAAGCAACTTCATCAAAAGTCTTTGAAAAGAATCTAACTGCTATGAAAAATGCTAGTATTAGTTATTATAGCAAAAAAGAAAATTTACCAACGGATAATAGTAAAGAAGTAATTACTTTACGTCAAATGATTAGTAAGAATATGCTTAGAGCTTTTACAGATAAGAATGGTAAAGCTTGTAATGTAGATAAGAGTTATTCTGAAATAACTTCTGATAATGAAGAATATGTTTTAAAAGTAAAATTAAAATGTAGTGATGAAGAAGATTATGTTTTAACTAAACTTGGAAGTTACTCTTATTGTACTAGTGAAATATGTGAAAAAGATCTTAGTAAAACTGATACTAAGACCACTTCATCTTCAACTACAACTGATAACAAGAAAAACAATGATAACGATACAAAGACAGATAGTGTTGAAACTCCTGATACTAGTGATAGTGAAAGTGAAAAAGATGAGGATAGTACATCTAGCAATACAGTTATAAACTATACCTATGAATATCAGAAAACAACAGCTGGAACATTTTCTAGTTGGAGCGAGTGGTCAGGAAAAGCTAAAAATAGTGAAAGATATAAAGAAATAACTTGTGATGCCAATGATAGTAGCTGCTTAAAAGAAATAAAAGTTACTACTAGAAGAGAGGTTATTGGTAAAACAGCTTTAGGAAAAGATATTGTTGCTACAGTTAGTTATTATCAGATAAGAACAAGAACTTATACAGCAGGTGTAACTGATACAAAGTGGAGTAGTGAAAATGATGAGACACTTTTAAATTCTGGTTATAAAATGACTGGTAATAAAAAGGAAACAAATTAGGAGGAATAACTATGATTAAGTATTTAGAATATTATCAATTTCATGAGACAGATGAGAATGGTAACGTAATATGTTTATATTGTATTGTTAAAGGAACCGATGATGGGATATGTCTTCAATTTGAAAAAGAGTATAATACTGCTTTAGAAGAGTTAAAAAAATTTGCTTACGATAATCAAATATATACTACGGAAGAGTTAAAAAATAGTAGTAAATTACATTTACAAGTTCCTAATAAAAAATTTAGAGAAGAATTAGCAAAAAAATATGGCTATAAAACTGATGAAATTAATAATTTTAATGAAGAGTTTGGAATTGGTCTAATAGTGCCTTTAGATGATAATAAAATAAATTATGAAGAGGTCATTAATCCAAATCCAGTAAGTGAAGATACTAATTCTAATCCTACTCCAGTAAGTGAAGATGCTAATTCTAATCCTAATTCTAATGATGATGAGAATACAGATGAGGATGAGATAGGAGATTTTGATACAGAAAAAAGACACCCAATAATAGAAAAGTTAAAAAGTCTAAAATTTAAAGGTATCAAAAAATTGGCCATTAGAATTGGAGCTATAGCAACTATAGCAGTTTTAGGTATTACTGGAATAAGAGGATGTAGTAAAAAAGGTACCACAGAAGACCTTAATACTGAAACAATAGATCCTCAAATGATTGAGGCTGAAAATGAAGCTAAGGCTGAAGCGAATAATCAAGGATCTAATACTGATGTAGCTAATTATGATGTTCAAGATCCTAGTGATGTGTATAGTAATAACAACTCATCTTATTTTCAGACTTATTTAAATCAAAGTTGTGAGACTACTAAAAAATATATGACAGACTTTAAGAATAGTCTTAGTGCTTTTAACGGTGTAGCAAGAAACTATATTGATGCTTCTAAAAATAGTAGATTAGGTCTTGATACTAATAATTATACTGCTTTTCAAATGGCCTTATTAGGAAGTGATTTTGGAAGTTATGCAGATAATGTTTCAACTTATTGGTATCATGAAGATTTATATAAAGATTATGTAAAGACAAATGATCAATTAAAACAATTGGCTACCGTTCAAAAACAACCATCTGGTCTTGCTAATGCATTAAAAGGAGAAGAACGTCAAGACTTTTATAAGAAATATGAAAATATGATAATTGATTTGAATAAAACAACTGATGTTCAAGAAAAACAAGCCAAAGCTGAGAATATTTTAAGTCAAATTAAAACAGACTTTAATATGGATAGTGAGAACTATAATCCAGAAGAATTACTTAGAAGTGATTCTAAATATATAGCTATTATGCCAATGGTAAGAAGTGTTTATGATCGTGCTAAGAATAGTAATTATGAAAATACACCAGATGCTGCTAAAATGAAAGAATTAAGTCTAGCTTATAGAAGAGTTGTAAGTGATAATATACTTCGTGCCTTAGACTCTATTGATGTTAAGGAGTCAATTACTCCAAGTTATGAAATGTATATGGATGAAATAGGAAGACTATTAGATAGTGTTAATCTATATGTAATTGATGATGAAAGAAATATTAGAGATACAGAACTATATAAACAAAGTAAAAACTTACCAGCAAAAGAAGTTGAAGTAACGCCAACTCCTACTCCTGTAGATAATAGTAATGTTGATGTAGAAACTTTAGAGAATACTGGAGCAGCAGAAGTTGATATTCCAGTTTATACTACTAGCGATGATAATTATGAATATCAAGAAGATACAACTAGTAGTAATGATAATACTACAACCGATACTACAGATAACACTACTGATACAGTAGAAGATACTACTGATAATACAGTTTCTGAACCATCAATAACTGACCAAATAATCGAAAGTGATGAAGGTACTACAGATGAGATTACTAATGATAATAATTCAAATGATATAGTTACTGATGATAACCAAATAATTGAAAGCGAAGAAGATATTGCAGATTCTATGAATGATGCTATTAATAATGGTGGTTATGCTGAAACACCAGATGGGTGGCAAATAGATGATGATTACAAACAGGATGGAACAAATATTATTGATGGAAGTATTAGTGATATTACAATAGATGATTCAACTAGTAGTGAAGAAGTACCTACTACTAGTGAAGATACTACTAACAATGAGTATGACATAGTAGAATCAGAAGAAGATTATACAGCTCCTATTACGGATACTGCAACAGAAGAAACAATAAGTGAACAAGATGTTGCGGCTGAAGAAGTACCAACTTATGATGAAACAACATATTCTACTGATACAACAGAATCTGAACCTGTTTATGATGATACATCATATTCAACTGATACAGAAACAGCTTATCAAGAAGAAGCTAGTATTTATGAGAGCGAAGAACCAGTGTTAGAAGCTTCAGCTAATCAAACAGTATCAGGTCTTACTCAAGAACAAGCTATAGATCAAGTTATAAGCTATAATACTAATGGTATAAATGCTATTCCTGTATTTAATGCAAATGATAATAGCTGGAAAGTACAAGTGGTTGATACTGGAATTAAAGAAGCCCAACCTATGCAATATAATATCTAATTAATATTTGAAAAAAAATTTTTCCTAAAAGTGGGAAAATTTTTTCATATTGTAGTTTTTTTAAAAAAGAAAGTATGATATAATCTTATCAGAATAGGATAGGTGATTAACATGGGGAGACTAGTATTACTATTAGATAAGGAAAAGAAAGAAAGATTAACTGTACCAGTATATTTAACAGAAGATAAAGTTAAGGAAACGGATAATTTCTTGACTGATAATAAAAAGTCATTAGAATCTAGTTATGTTGATATTCTTTTTAATTACTTAATACAAATGAATGGTTATTTTAATCAATTAATGGTTAGAGGTGAAGGGTTAACCAATCAAGAAGAACAAACAAAATATAAAGAAAAGGCTAAATTCTTAGAAGAGAAAAAGAACAATAAAACTAAAGAAAATCTTGAAGAAGTAACTAGGGAATATTTTAATTTGTATAATGAAGCTAATAATAGTATTGTGGAAGCAATTAAACATAATGATGAGAAGAAAAAACAAGCAGAACTTATATCATCAGTAAATGATTTATTAGCAAAAATAGATCAGGCTTATGTTGAATCTGATACTAATATAGATAGCAGTTTATTACCAGTTATTGAACTATATAAGAAAGCTTTAGCACTTGAGGGAACGGAACAAATGGCAACACTAACTCTATTGTTTGATGAAGAAAAAAGATTATTAGCAAAAGATAGAGAAAACAAAGCTATGGAAGTAGTTACTACAAAAGAAAAGGAGTTTGGTCTTTTTGATAAAATTAATGATCAAATAGTAGATAAAGAATTTAAGAAAGTAAATGGTTTAGTCTATGCTAGATATAAATTAGAAGATGGAAGTAATTACTATGCTGTTATTCCTGAAAGTAATAAGATTTTAAAAGAAGATAAGGAATTTAAGTCATTCTCTAGTTTTGAGATGAATAGAGCTAAAGTAGAAGAAAATCTTAGACTTATTGTTAAAAATGTTACGATATATTATGATATGAATGAATATACAAGATATGTTGAAGCACTTTATAAAAAACATATGACTAAGGAAATTGAACAAGCAATAGGCCAGTATAAGGCAAGACTTTCTACTATGGAAAATGTTTTAAAAAGTCAATTAACATTTATGGATGATATAGCACCAATTCTAAATAAAAAACCTAGTACTAAATATCCTAATATAGTTTATAATGATGTTTTAGTTAAAGATTTTTATCCTAATGAATTAGATAACGAGCAAAACAAATTAATGATTAGATTAGCTGATGATACTGTTTCAAATAATATAACTACTAAAGAGGCACTAACGACTATTTATGGGGCTAATATTATAACTAACTTAGTTGATGAGTTTGCTACGCCTCTTAAAGAAGAAGTGGTATCGAAACCAACTGTTAGTGAAACTACTAGTACTAGTGGAATAACAACTAATTATCAGAAGATAAGTGATTATATAAAAATAAGAAAAGATGAGCTAGATAAAGTTTCTAATGGCAATAGTAATATAACTATTACAGAAGATAATAATTCTATTTATCAAAATGTAAACACTATCTTTGATTTAAATGTAGCAGCAGCTATTTCAGATAATCAGTATAGTGCTGGACAAGGAATTTATGCTATTAGTGAGTATTTAAAAACTGGAGAAGCTAATAGATTTACTTCATCTTCTAATGCTAGAGCTTTAGCAAGTAATGTTCAACCTAATAATTATACTTCTTTATTAATGGAAAATATGATTAAGTCATTTGCAGGTAGTGGTAAAAAGTCTAGTGAAGATGCTACATACTTGGATAGAATGCAACAAGTATTATCCTTTGTAAAAGATGAATTATCAAAAGATGTATTTTCTGCTAATGATATGAAGATGAAATTACTTAGTAATGATAACTTACTTAGTATAGCAGTAAAAAACTTTGATTATGATTATTTAGATCCTACTAGTGAAAATTCTAAGCTATTTGAACAAGCTATAGAAATTGGTGTAAAGAATAATAATTCTTCTGCTGTTAGAATAAGACAAGCTTTGACAGATATTAAGTCTATTGCTAAAGCTCCTTTAGAAAATGTGGTTCAACAAGGACAGTCTTTAGCAGCGTAAAGTAGTTTAAAATAAGAGAAAGCTTTATTAATTTCTTTTATTTAATATAGAAATAGGAGTGAAGAAAAAATGAATAACAAAAAACAATTAATTTTATCTATCGGACTTGTTTTAGTACTAGTTATAATGATAATAGGAATCAGTTATGCAGCATTTCAGTTTATAGGATCTGGTAGTAAAGTAAACTCTATTACAACTGGTGTTATTACTATGAAGTACACAGAGTCTACTAATGTTATCAATATGACTGGAGCCTTACCAACTACCGATGACACTGGAAAAGTTAGACTAACTGATGGAGAATACTTTGATTTTACTTTAGAAGGGACAATTCAAGGTA
>CAVLCG010000065.1:0-8136 GCA_963661445.1 bacterium
TCTATATGTAAGGTAGATGATAATAATCTTATTTCTGAAATTGATAAAGTATCTTCTTCTTTTGGTGAATATTTGATTAATAGATTTTTAAACAAATTAATTAGAGAAAAGTATTCCAAAAAGAAACAAATAAAAAATATATTAACAAACTTACTTGGTTACTACCAAAATTTAAAGTACTCTTAGTTATAATGCTGGTAGTTAAAACATTTATGGAAAGAAAACAATGTTGACAGTGAAAATTAATCTACTTATAATAAGATAGACTTAAACAAAGGGGTGATAAAGGTGATTTATTTAGATAATGTAGCAGCTAGTTTTGTAGAAGATGAAGTATTAGATATCTTTTATAATACAACTAAAAAGTATTATGCTAATCCAAATTCATCTCATAAACTAGGAAGAGAAGAAAATAAAATAATAAGTGATAGTACTTTAAGAATTGCTAATATGCTTAAAGTGTTGAAAGATGAGATTATTTATACCTCGGGTGCAACTGAATCTAACAACTTAGCAATTAAAGGACTATGTCTTAGTTACAAAAATTATGGTAAACATATCTTGATTAGTAGTTTAGAACATAATTCTATTACTAGTTCAGTAGTTAGCTTAGAGCGTCTTGGCTTTGAAGTTGAAGTTATTCCTGTAACTGATAAAGGTATAGTAGACATAGAATCTTTAAAGAATATGTTAAGAGATGATACTATTTTAGTAAGTGTAACTTCAGTAGATAGTGAACTAGCTCTTAGACAACCGATAGAAGAGGTAGCCACTATTTTAAAAGATTATCCTAACTGTCACTTTCATACCGATGCTACTCAGTCTATTGGAAAGGTAACAATCGATTATAGTAGCGTAGACCTTATCACTATAAATCCTCATAAGTTTCATGGATTAGATAACTTTGGTATCTTAGTAAAAAAGAAAAATGTTAGATTAACCCCATTAATAGAAGGTGGTAAATCTACAACCATTTATCGAGCAGGCACCCCATCACTTGCCAATGTCCTAGCCTTAGAAAAAGCTTTAGAGCTAGCACTTACTAATCAAGAAGCAAGATATAACTATCTAAAAGGATTAGGTAATATGATTAAGTCACACCTAAGTGAATATAAAAATGTTTCTATCAATAGTAGAGAAAACTCATTACCATCTATTATCAACTTTAGTCTTATAGGAGAAAAGGCTCTTACTACCTTAGATAAGTTTGAAGAACATAATATCTTTCTTTCTGCTAAAACCTCATGTTGTCCCATCACAACCCCATCTAAGCTAGTATATGCCTTAACTAAAGATAAACAAAAAGCCACATCATCAATTAGAGTAAGCTTATCATATAAGACTACCAAAGAAGAAGTAGAAGAGTTTTTGAGAGTATTTGATTTAATATATAAGGAGATTTACCATGGAGAAGTATAAAGAAATAGAACGAAGTATTATAAAGAAATATCGTAAAGATATATTTTCTAAATTTATAAAAGCGGTTAGTGAATATGAATTAATCAAAGAAAATGATAATGTAATGATTTGTATTTCGGGAGGAAAAGATTCATTTCTATTAGCTAAGTGTATACAGGAATTAATTCGTCATGGTAAAGTTAAGTTTACCGCTAGATATGTAGTAATGGACCCCGGCTATAACGAGTATAATCGGGCTATGATAGAAGATAACGCTAAAATACTAAATATTCCTATTGAGATATTTAATAGTGATATCTTTGATGTAGTAAGCCAAATAGATTCTAGTCCTTGTTATATGTGTGCTAGAATGCGAAGAGGTTTCTTATATAGTAAAGCGAAAGAACTAGGCTGTAATAAAATAGCTTTAGGACATCACTTTGATGATGTAATAGAAACAACGCTTTTGTCAATGCTATATGGTTCTGAAATAAAGACCATGATGCCTAAATTACATAGTGATAACTTTGAAGGTATTGAACTTATTAGACCATTATATCTAGTCAAAGAAGAGTCAATTATCTCTTGGCGTAATACTAATGAGTTAACATTTATCAATTGTGCTTGTCGTTTTACAGAAGGATGTTCCTTAATAAATGATGGAACTAGTAAACGAAAAGAGATGAAAGAACTAATTAAAAATCTAAGAAAGATTAATAAAAATGCTGACTATAACATCTTCAAGAGTCTAGATAATGTAAATCTAGATTGTGTTTTAGGTACAAAGACTAATGGTGTATATAAAAGTTTCTTAGAAGATTATGATAAGAAAGATAAAAATAAATAAATCTTTCTTTTTTAATGTTTATTTAAGAAAAGTTTACTATCATGGATATATCGAAAGGAAGGGATATATATAGAATAAAACTTAACTAAATAATACATATTAAAAAGGAGGAGATAGAAATGAAAAGAAATACTAAAAACTTAATCTTTGTTGTAATAATTCTTTTGATGATAGGATCTATGTTTTTAACTAACTATTATGCTAAAAAAAGTATAAGTAATAGTGGAGTAGGTAACAATATGATGGGAAATCCACCTAGTATGGATAATAATAATACTTTAGATACCCCACCTGCTAAACCAGATGATGACCAAAGTAGTACTACTAATGATAATAATACTAATAAAGATAGTAATCAAAATACCCCACCTGATAAGCCTGATGGTGATAATAATCAGATGAATGATATGATGCCTAACAATAATAGTAGTAATGTTTCTACCATTTATTACGTTTTATTTATAGGAGAAGGCCTAATACTTTCTAGTGCACTAATCTATTTAATAATGTCTAACCTAAATAAAAAGACTAGTAAGGAAACATTAAGTTCTTCTGATAAAGTAATAATATATATTCTTAGTATAATTTTACTAACAACTCTTTCTACTTATCTAAATAGTAAATTACTAGCTACTAAAGAGGAAAGTAATCAATCATCTAATAATCAGTCTAATAATGTAGAGTATCAAGCAGCTACTAAGATAGATGAAGATAAAGAAATTACAGGTGAAACTTATACTTCTACTAAAAGTGATGAAAATAGTGTTTTAGTATCAGGTAGTAAAGTATCAATCACTGATTCTATAATAGATAAAGAAGGTGACTCAGATAGTGGTGATAGTACTAGTTTCTATGGAAACAACTCTGCTGTTATTGCTAAAGATGGAGCAGTTCTTACTCTAAAAAATATAACAGTTACTACCAAAGCGAATGGTGCTAATGGCGTGTTTTCCTATGGAGGTAGTGCTACTACTAATAATTCATCAAGTGATGGAACTACGATCAATATAAGTGACTCTAAAATAACTACTACTAAAGATAACTCTGGTGGAATAATGACTACTGGAGGCGGAATAATGAATGCTACTAATCTTACTGTAAAGACAAGTGGTACTTCCTCTGCTGCTATTAGAAGTGATAGAGGTGGTGGAACTGTCGTTGTAAATAAAGGTACTTATCAAACAGATGGAGTTGGTTCACCTAGTATTTATTCAACTGCTAACATTACGGTAAAAAATGCTAAGTTAATCGCTAACAAATCAGAAGGAGTAGTTATTGAAGGTAAAAACTCAGTAACGCTTGAAGAGGTAGAATTAACAGATACTAATAGTGAGTTGAATGGTAAATCTACAACTTATAAAAATATTTTTCTATACCAATCAATGAGTGGTGATGCTAGTGATGGTGAAGCTACTTTTACAGCAAAGAATAGTAAGATAACAACCAATAAAGGAGATACTCTTTATGTAACTAATACAGAAGCTACTATAAATCTTTCTAATAATACTATTACTAATACTGATAAAACAGGTAATTTCTTAAGATGTCAAAAAGACTCTTGGGGAAATAGTGGTAGTAATGGTGGAAATGTTAAACTTAATATGAGTAAGCAAACAGCTAAAGGTAATATTGTAGTAGATGAAGTATCAACTCTAGAAATGACAATGGAAGATGAATCAGTTTATGAAGGTACTATTAATAGTGATAATAAAGCTAAATCTATAAAATTAGTACTAGATAAAACTTCTAAGATTAAATTAACAGGAGATAGTTATGTCTCAAGCTTAGATGATAGTGATACATCTTATAGTAATATAGATTTTAATGGTTATAAACTATATGTAAATGGAAAAGCAATTAATTAAAGTTCTTGCTTTTTTCTTTTTAGGCAAGATTTAGGTAAGATTTATGTAAGTTGATTTTATTTGGTCACCTAATATAGATTAAATAAAAAATAATTGGCACTCTATATTGACAATTGCTAATTTTAGTGATATTCTACTAATTGTTAGGAAGGACTAACAAGGAGGGTGTTATTATATGAAAAAACAATTTAAAGCAGAATCAAAAAAACTATTAGATATGATGATTCATTCCATCTATACAAATCAAGAAATATTTTTAAGAGAATTAATCTCTAATGCTAGTGATGCACTTGATAAATTATATTATAAGTCACTAACAGATACAAAGATTAAAATAAAGAAAGAAGACTTAGAAATCAGATTAATACCTGATAAAGAGAAAAGAACTTTAACTATTAAAGATAATGGAATTGGTATGACTAGTGAAGAGTTAGAAAATAACTTAGGTACAATCGCTAAGAGTGGTTCCGAACTATTCAAAGAAAATATGAAAGATGAGAAAAACTTATCAATAATTGGACAGTTCGGAGTAGGATTTTATTCAGCCTTTATGGTAAGTGATAAAGTATTAGTAAATAGTAAACCATTAGATAGTGATGCTAACACTTGGGAAAGTGAAGGAGCTAGTGGTTATACTATTAGTAAGTCAGATAAAAAAGATACTGGTACTGAGATTACTTTATACTTAAAAGAAGATACAGAAGATAATAAGTATAGTGATTTCTTAGAAACATATACACTTGAAAGATTAATCAAAAAGTATTCTGACTATATTCCATATCCAGTTAAGATGATGGTAGAAGAAACTAAAAAAGGTGAAGACGATAAAGAAGAAACAGTAAGTACTGATAAGACATTAAACAGTATGACACCTATTTGGAAAAAGCCAAAGAGTGAAGTAAAAGATGAAGACTATCAAGACTTTTATACTGATAAATTCTATGATTATGAAAAACCATTAAAAATAATTCGTAGTGAAGTAGAAGGAAGAACAAGTTATCAAACTTTATTATTTATCCCTTCTCATGCTCCATATAATTACTATTCAAAAGATTATGAAAAAGGACTACAACTATATTCTAAAGGGGTTCTAATCATGGATAAGTGTAGTGACTTATTACCAGATTACTTTAGCTTTGTTAAAGGATTAGTTGATAGTGAAGATATCTCATTAAATATCTCAAGAGAAACTCTACAAGAGAATTATCAAATTCAAGCTATTGAAAAGAGTCTAGAATCAAAAATAAAAAAAGAATTAGAGACCATGTTAACAAAAGATAGAGAAAACTATGAGAAATTCTATAAAGACTTTGGCATGCAATTAAAGTATGGAATTTATTCTACTTATGGTATGAAAAAAGATTTATTACAAGACCTACTACTATTTAATTCGTCAAATGATAAGAAATATACAACCTTAAAAGAATACGTTAGTAGAATGAAAAGTGACCAGAAAAACATTTATTATGCTTGCTCTGAAAGTCTAGAGAAATGTGAGATGCTTCCACAAGTAGATGCTGTTAAAGAAAAAGGTTATGAAGTATTATACTTAACTGAATACTTAGATGAGTTTACTATCAAAACATTAAGCATGTATGCAGATAAAACTTTTATGAATGTAGCAGATGAAAAACTAGACCTTTCTACGGAAGAAGAAAAGAAAGAACTAGAAGAAGCTAATACCTCTTATAAAGATATGTTAGGAAAGATGAAAGATACACTAAAAGATTCTGTAGTAGACGTAACCTTTACTAATCATTTAAAGAATCACCCCGTATGTTTAAAAACTAAAGGTGAAGTATCAACAGAGATGGAGAAAGTTTTACAATCTATGCCAAATAATCAAAATGTTAAAGCAGAAACAGTAATGGAGATTAATATGAATCATCCAATTACTAAGAAGATGGAAGAGTTATATAACAGTAAAGACTTTGATACTTTAGATAAATATAGTAAAGTACTTTATCAAGAAGCAAGACTAATTGAAGGACTATCAGTAGATAATCCAACAGAGTTAAGTAATTTAATTTGTGACTTATTAGCGAAGTAAGGGAAAATTTCTCTTACTTTTCTTCATATTTCGACAAAATTCGACAAAGAAGATACATATAATTATATCGAAGGAGGAGAAATATGTCGTATCTTGAAATTATCTTAAACAATTGTATCTATCTTTTATGTCCTATTTCCCTATATCTTATCTATATAACATATCGTAAGAATATTCAGCAGGAAGAGAATACTTTAGCTTTTGAAATAGCACTTACTTCATCCCTATATTTTATTCTTCGTTATGGCTTACCTTTACATCATCATTATCCAACGATGCTTTTTGATATACCATTACTATTAGCATTTTCTAAGAAGAAAACAGAACTTAGTGTCTTTATATCTGTTGTTTTAATCTATTATCAAACACTATTTTTACATATCATGCCTGGCTTACTAATTGTAGAATATATTATCTACTTCATTGGTTACCTTTGTCTTACAAAAAGTAAATTTTCCCTTGTTAATCTAATCCATGGTTTTATTGTCATTAATAGTTTCTTTCTAACCATAAAAGTATTTTGGTTTATTGCTCCTGATAGAAGTTATTCTGATAATATCGCTTATCTAGCATTTCTTATTTTTGTTATTTATGTAGCAAGTTTTATTATTCTTTATTTTTTAAATAAAGGTGAGAAAATTGTCGATTTTAATAATAGTTTATATGCAGTAGAAAAAGAAAAAGAGTTAAGAGCATCACTATTTAAAGTAACACATGAGATTAAAAATCCAATCGCTGTATGTAAAGGTTATCTTGATATGTTAGATCCAAATGATCAAAAGAAATGCATCAAGTATATTCCGATTGTTAAAAGTGAAATTAATAGAACTCTAGTCTTGATGGATGACTTTCTAGATTATACAAAAATCAAAATAGAAAAAGAAGAACTTGATTTAGTAATGCTTTTAGAAGAATTAGACTCTGCCTTAAAGCCATTATTTCATGAGCGAAAGATAGTAGGAATCTATAATATTCCTTATGAGGAACTTTATATGGAAGCAGACTATAACCGCTTAAAACAAGTCTTTATAAATATATTGAAAAATGCTGTTGAAGCGAAAGATGATAGTAAAGAAAAAAGTACGATTGAAGTAAATGTAAAAGACCTAGGAAAAGAAGTATCTATCAAGGTAAGAGATAATGGTAAAGGAATGAGTAAAGAAGAACTGGATAAAGTTGGTCAGATGTTTTTTACAACCAAGAAGAAAGGATCAGGTTTAGGTACTTGTCTATCAAAAGAAATAATAAAACTGCATGATGGTAATATTACTTATAGCTCTAAGAAAAATGAATGGACTGAGGTAAGTATTACTTTACCAAAAGGAGAAGTTATGTCATAATAATAAGGGTGTTATTATGGTAGAAGAAATTAAAAAAGATTTAGAATCATTACTTAGTGAATATCGTTACAATCACTGTTTAAGAGTAGGAGAGGTCGCTAGAAATTTGGCTAAACATTATAACCTAAATGAAGAAGAGGCTTATCTTGCTGGACTTACTCATGATATAGCTAAAGAGTTTACAACGGAAGAGAATGAGAAGTTTGTAAAAGAACATAACTTAGATGAAAATCTATTAGATCCTAAAAATAAAAAATTTATTCATGGTGTAGTAGGAGCCGTACTAGTTAGAGAAAAGTATCATTTTAATGAAGACATGGTTAATGCTGTTTACTATCATACTGCTGGTAGACCTAATATGAGTAACCTCGAAAAAATTGTCTATCTAGCAGATAAGATAGAACCAGGAAAGAACTATCAAGGTATTGAAGAGGAAAGAGTTCTTGCTTATCAAGATTTAGATAAAGCAGTTACTTTATGCTTAGAAACAAAAATAAAAAAGCTTACTAGTGAAGGTAAGTGTATCCACCAAGATACTATTAAAACACTAAATTATTTCAAAGAAAAATCAATCTAATTTTCAATGTCATTAACTTAAGAAAAATTTTTAAACTAGAATTTTAAACAGTATACTGT
>CAVLCG010000066.1:0-8008 GCA_963661445.1 bacterium
CAGATAAATTATTAGATAACAATAGAACATGGCTAAAATATACTACGAGAAAAGTGAAAATTTTTATTAGTAATTGTTATAGTCATCATTCTATGATAAAATGAATACAGATGAAGGAAACTTCATATAATAAAAAAAGGATACATTTGATTTTGCAGATCAGATGCTTCCCATTGTTTGAGGTTTGCATCCGAGTTCAACAATAGTTGAATCAGATGCTATTTTTTATTTGTATAATAAAGTGAATATTATTATAAATAATAGTAATATTACAACAAAGCTTTCTCTTTTTGTCATAAATATCACCACCCTTCTAATTATAATAGAAGGGAAAGCATCTGATATTCAAATGTATCCGAGTTAATAGTAACAGATAAATTATTAGATAACAATAGAACATGGCTAAAATATACTACGAGAAAAGTATGAATTTTAAACATGATCGAGTTTATGTTTTTTCTTTAAATATATCTTTCTAAACAGCTCTACTGGAATAACTGAAAAAGCACAGAAAAGCATAATTTCTATCTCCTTGAAACTAAGTCCTACTGTTCTAAATAACTCACCACCATAATAAATAAGAATAAACTGAACTATTACAATGAATAATATAACTATCATAAACATTCTATTCTTGAATAGATTAGCAAAAATATTAAGTCTTGAGGTTCTAGCATTAAAACTATTAAAAATACTTATAAAAATAAATAGTCCAAAGAAAGCTGTTAAAAAATACTTGTCATTTATATCAGTTCTAAAGAATGAGTGAATATAAGGACTTTTTAAAAAGAAAATACAAAGCAGTGAAGAATAAACACCAATAAATACTATTTCATGTATCATGTAATTATTTAAAATAGGTTCATACCTGTCTTTGGGTTTTTCTTCCATATATTCAAGAAGGGGTGCTTCATAGGAAAAGGCAATTCCCGCTAAAGTATCCATAACCATATTAATCCATAGCATTTGAATAACTGTTACTGGCGTAGCTACACCAATAAAAGGTCCAATAATTGATAAGAATACAGCACAAAAGTTAACAGTTAACTGAAAGATAATAAACTTTCTAATACTCTTAAAAATAGTTCTTCCATACAAAATAGCTTTAGTAATTGAATAAAAATTATTATCAAGTAAAATAATATCACTCGCTTCTTTGGCTACTTCCGTACCACTATTCATAGCAAAACCCACATCAGCTTTCTTTAAAGCAGGGGCATCATTAACTCCATCTCCTGTCATACCAACTACTAATTCTTCTTCCTCAGATATTCTTACTAGTCTACTCTTATCCTGAGGAAGGGTCCTTACTACTACTCTTAAATTTCTTAAGTTTTTCTTTAGTTCACTATCAGATATATTAGCAAGATCAGTACTAGTTAATACTAAATCAGTACTGTTTTTTATGATACCAACTTCTCTTGCTATAGAAGTAGCTGTTTCCTTATTATCTCCAGTAATCATTACTACTTGAACACCAGCATTTTGAACAATACTAACTGCTCCTTTACTTTCTTTTCTTAATTCATCCTTAATAAGTAGTAAAGACAAAAGAACAATTTCATCACTATCATTCCTACTATAACCAGTTAAAATTACTCTAATACCGCACTTTGTATACTCATCTAATTTTTTTAAAAGAGTGGAAGATATAAACCTAGTCTCTCTACCATCAAGTGATAAATACTTACTGCATTTTTTTAATAACAACTCAGGACTTCCTTTAATATAGGTGATATTTCCATTATCATTAACTACTACCTTAGAATATTTATCTTTACTATTAAATGGTTTCTCTTTAAGTTTTGGTAATATAACTGGTTTTTTATTATAAATAAAATTAACACAAGCCTGATCAGTAGCATTACCACCGATAAACTTTCCTGTCACCTTATCATAACTACAACTGTTATTTTGAATTAATGATTCATCTAATAATCTTAAGTATTTCTTATGACTAATTAACTCCTTATTACTATTAACTACCCTACCATCTCCTAAAATCATCCCCACTACTTCAAGTTCACCCTTGGTAAGAGTACCTGTCTTATCGGTAAATAAAATATTTAAACTACCAGATGTTTCTATTCCTACTAGCTTTCTAACTAAGATATTATCTTTAAGCATTCTTTTCATATTACTGGATAAAACTAAAGTTATCATCATTGGTAGACCTTCTGGAACTGATACTACTATCATCGTTACCGCTAGTGTTAAGGCATATAAAAGATGAGCAAACAATAAAGAAAAATCACTACAATAGGCAATTATTTTATTTATATCAAACTGATTATTGATAACTAAAGAAAAGAATAGATATGACAAAGCAACAAAGAAAGCCGAACAATAACCAATTCTACTAATTATAGTTGCTAAATGTCTTAATCTAGATTTAAGAGGACTTTCTGGCTGAACATCTTGTAACTCTTTCGCTATTTTTCCATAGAAAGTGTTAACCCCTACTTTAGTTACTAACATCTTACCAGTACCTTGATAAATAACACTACCTCTAAATAGCTCATTTGTCTCTTTAGGATTAAGTCCTTTTTTAAAAGGATACTTATATATTTCTTTACTTTCTCCTGTAATTGATGATTCATCAATCGTTAAATTACCTTCTAGTAAAACTCCATCAGCTGGTATTTTTTCACCATATTCTAAAAGAATAATATCTCCTACTACTATCTCTTCAATAGGAATAGTAACAATACCTTCGAATCTCTTTACTTTAGCTTTAGTCTTAGAAGCTTCTTGTTGTAACTTATCAAAAGCTTTCTCACTACCATACTCTGATAAAGTAGAAATAAATGATGCTAGAAAGATAGCTATTGCTATACCAACTGTTTCATACCAGTCAAAGTCTTTAATTAAAAATATAGTCTTTATTCCAAGAGCAATTAATAAAATACGAATTATAGGGTCACCTAAACTCCTAAGCAATTGTTTAAAAAAGGTATCTCTATGAATAGTTTCTAAAGTATTATTACCATATTTTTCTCTTGACCTAGTTACTTCTTCTCTACTTAATCCATCAATTCTAATTTTTTCCATAGATACCCTCCTAATAAATGGTATGTTAAGTTAAGAAGTAGTATCTTAGTAATAACTATCTAAAATTAGACAAAAAAACAGATAAGAGTTAACTTACCTGTCACTTATATTCTTATTTACTTTTTACTAACGCGATATAATTATTTACTTGGCTAGCCCAAGTAGTACTAGCTGCATATTTAGGTCCCATAGCATTTGCTGTAGTTAAACCTTTAGATACATAGTTTTTATATAGATTATCAATATAACCCATAATACCTTCATCTAAAGTAGGATATGCTTTATAGCTTCCTCCTCCACAAGATGGTCCACCTTTTTGTCCACCAACATTGTTACAACTACGAACTAAATTACTACACATTCCACTATTACAACCAGTCTCATGTAAAATAATAGCAGTAGCTAAATAAGGATCAACACCTAACTGTAGAGAATAACTAGCAATTAAGTAACCTTTTCCAGCTATAGTTGATTTTAAACTTCTATTTAGTTTTTCTGCTAATTGATTTAAAGTCATTCCATCATAAACAATTGGATCAACTGGTGTAGTTGAGACATCTTCATAAGTAGTTATCTCTTTAACTTCATCTTGAACTTCTACCTCTTCAGTAGGAGTATTCTCATCAGTTAAAGGATTCTCAACTTTCTCTTCTACTATATTATTATTATTTTCATTTTCTTTTTGACTTACTTTTTCTACTGTACCAGAAGATAAATCCTTCATAGTAACTTTTTCATAAATTACACTATTTTCCTTTTCTATTTGAAAAGACCTATACTGTAAAAATATGGCGGCTCCTATCATTGAAACTCCTAAGAATCCAAGTGATAAGCTAAGCCTATTCGCTTTTTTCATAGTTCCTCCTTCAAATAAGAACATCTATATTGTAGCAAATATGTATAGTTTTGTCAAATTGGCGATTTTTTAACAATAAAGTCTTGTATTTTATTATATTATTTATCTAGAGAAAAGGACTAAACTTCTATCAAGCTTAGCCCTACTTTTTTATGTTCTAAATCAATACTATCAACATAGCAGTCAACTATATCTCCTACTGAAAATTTTTCTGATGGATGACGTAAATACTCATTACAAAGCTTAGAGATATGAGCTAGTCCGTCATTCTTTAAACCAATATCAATAAACAAACCAAAATCGACAACATTACGTACTGTTCCTTGTAGTTTCTCACCTTTTTTCAAGTCTTCAATATGTAAAATATCACTTCTTAAGACTGGTTGTGGATACTTATCTCTTAAATCTCTTTCTGGTTGTTTTAAACTAGAAATTATATCATCAAGAGTATATTTATCAATATCAAGTTTTTTTATTATCTCATCCTCATTTATTTTATCTAATGCTTCAATTAGTTTCTCACTACCCAAATCATTTACAGATAGATTTAAATATTCTAATAGTTTTTCTACTTTTTCATAACTCTCTGGATGGACACTTGTTTTATCAAGAGGGTTATCACCATCTACAATTCTTAAGAATCCAATAGATTGTTCATATACTTTTGGAGTCATTCCTTTAACTTTTAATAACTCCTCTCGAGACTTAAACTTTCCTTTTTTATCCCTTGTATCAAGTAATTCTTTAATAACCTTTTTATTTAGTCCTGATACATAAGAAAGTAAACTACTACTTGCTGTATTAATATTAACTCCTACCCCATTAACAGTTTTTAATACAACAAACCCTAATGATTCATCAAGTTTTTTCTCTGGTACATCATGTTGATATAGTCCAACACCAATACTTTTAGGATCAATCTTAACAAGTTCTGCTAAAGCATCTTGAATTCTTCTGCCAATAGAAATAGCACTTCTTTTTTCTACCGTTAAAGATGGAAATTCACTAATGGCTAGAGGACTAGCTGAATAAACTGATGCTCCTGCTTCACTTACTATTACATACTCTACTTTTCTTTTAGCATCTTTAATAGTATCTGCAATAAAGGCTTCACTTTCTCTGGATGCTGTTCCATTACCAATAGCAATTATATCAATATCATACTTATCAATTAGTTCTAGTATCTTCTTTTTACTACCTTCTATATCATTATGTGGTTCAGTCGGATAAATAACTGCTATTTCAAGTGGCTTTCCTGTCTTATCAAGTACGGCTAATTTACATCCTGTTCTAAAAGCTGGATCATAACCTAAAACTACTTTATCTTTTAATGGTGGCGTAAGCAAAAGATGTTCTACATTAGATGAAAAGTTTTCAATGGCTCTATCTTCACCTTTTTCTTTTAAATCTGCTCTTATCTCTCTTTCTACACTAGGAAGAATTAATCTTTTTAGACTATCTTTAATAGCAGATTTTACTAAAGGATTAACAAAGGATTCCCTCTTAATTATTTTTTTCTCTAAAAATTCTATAATTTTTTCTTCATCATAATCAAGCTTAACAGTTAAAATGCCTTCTTTTTCCCCTCTATTAATTGCTAAAATTCGATGTGGTTTTAACCCTTTTAATGGTTCAGAGAAATCATAATAGATAGTATAAGTAGCATTTTCATCTATACTATTTTTCTTTTTCTTACTAGTAAGTGAAGCATTTTTATATAGAAAACTTCTAATCCACTTACGATAATAAGCATTATCACTTATCCATTCAGCAATTATATAACTAGCTCCTGTTAAGGCTTCATCTGTAGTTTTTACCTTATCATTAACAAACTTACTAGCTAAACTATCAAGACTACCAGTCTCTTTAAAAGCCATAATCATCTTAGCAAGTGGTTCAAGTCCAAGAGCAATAGCTTCTGTTGCCTTAGTCTTTTTCTTTTCTTTATATGGTCGATATAAATCTTCTACTTCTACTAATTTTTGACAAGCTAAAATTTCATTTTTTAACTCTTCTGTTAACATCTTTTTCTCATCTATTAATCTAATAACATCTTCTTTTCTCTTTAATAGATTTTCTTGATAAACATATACTTCTTCTATCTTTCTAATTACTTCTTCATCTAAAGCACCGGTTGCTTCTTTTCGATATCTTGCAATAAAAGGAATAGTATTTCCTTCACTTAGTAAAGTTAAAACTGTTTGTACTTGTTTTTCACTAATATTTAAGTCTTTACTCATTTCTTTAATAATCATTTCATTCATCTTGTATTACCTTCCTTACTAATTAATTATAATATCTAAAATACTTACTTTTCAAGAAATTTCAAAAGAAAAGAAGCTGAGTGCTCCTATTTATTTTTAAGAGAAGAAATATACCTACACACTTCTCCCCAATTATTAACTTCTTTTACATAATCATTTTCTGCTAATCTTTTTAAATTAGTGTCTCTAAAATACAGCGTTTTAACTCCATTAGTTGAAAGCTTTTCTATAATTTTATAATCATCATCTATCATAATATCTATATTTTCTTTCTTACAAGTTGCTAATTTATCGGTTTGTTTCCAGTAGTATTTATCAAAAACTACATTACCTTCATTTAATATTCTTTTTGCATCTACCTCCATTTTTTCCATAAAGTCACCATCTGGAGTTAGTCCTTTGGCCGTTATAACTACAAATTCATGTCCTTGGTCTTTCAAGTACTTATAAGCTTCAACAAATCCTGGCATCAAGTGACTACTTTTTGATACTGATAAAAAATACCTATCCGTAAAATCTTTTTGTTGTTCTTTTGTCCAATTATAACGTGTCTTAAACTTTGGTTCCTCTCTATTTACTAGATTATTCCCCTTTAAAACAACTAAATCATATAACTCTTCATAAACTCTAAATGTTGTCTCACTATCAATTACAACTCCATCTAAATCTATTCCTATTCTCATATTAAACGACTCCTCTTTTATATAAATAATCAATTAATTTTATTATCTCTTTATCATATATTCGTCTAGATTCTTCAAAGTATAATATTTTTTCTCTAAGATCAGGTAGTAGTTCAATAATTTTTTCCATACTCTGATTATTATCTAAACAATTTTTCCATCGAGAGACTCCAACAAAATCTAATTTATCAGCATCTCTTATTATAAACCCCTCATTTGTCTCTGGTATCATATTCCATTTATGATTTTCTATAGCTTTATAGCACTGCTTAATCAAATCACTCGGATAATTTCTAATATTCATTTCTTTTAATAACATTTCAGCAGACTTCTTTTCATGTCCTTCATTTACAAATACTCTGCCAACATCATGCCAATATGCCGAAATAAGACAAACATCATAATTAACTTCTATTTCTAACATACTTAATAAAAGTTTGGTATAACTAACTACATCTAACATATGAATCACATCATGTTCCTTATCATTAATTTTTTTCATATAATTAACTGCTATTTCTATTAAATCTCTATATTTTTCTTCTATCTCTTTAAATTCCAAAACAATCTCCTATTTTGTTGTCTCTTCTTCAATCCAGTTTAGATAATCTTTACTTACACTAGTTAAATCAAAAACAGCAAATTCAAAGCACTCATAACTATGGACTAATTTTATAGTTTCATATATTTCCTTTACGTGTTTCTTTTGAGACTTCATTAATAGTAAAAGCTCTCTAGCAGATTCTCTTTGATGCTTAAAGTTCCAAGAACTTTCACTCTTTATAACCTGACAACTAGATACTAGTTTATTATCTAATAATTTATTTACAATGATACTTACTTCTTCTTCATTATCAAAAGCTGATTCAATCATACAAAAGTCATTCATTATCCATCTCTCCTTAATTTATATTTTAAAAGAAAAACACTGCAAAATATTATAATAAGTTTATCTCTTCTAATGACAAGCCAGTATGTTTACTTATTTATTCTTTTGATAAATTTGTATTTAATAAGCTTCTAGCTATTTCTATTTGTTTTTCTCTCTCACCCTCAACTTTGCCTTTATCAATGCCCTCCAGATAAGCAGTCTCTCTTGTCATTTCATTTACTTTTTCTGCATCATAATAAGCATTAAACTTATCATCTTTTCT
>CAVLCG010000067.1:0-7377 GCA_963661445.1 bacterium
CTGGGTATAATCCCGTTAAAAAAGTATAGACAAATCATTAAAACTTAGATATAATTAGTACTAAGAAAGGAGTGGGAGATTAAATAATCCCACTCTTTCTAGTTGAAGGAGGACGTATGGAAGAGAAAATTAAAAGCTTAATAAGTGATACTATTAGTGATCTTGACCTTAGAGTTAGTAGTGTTTATGATTCTAACGAGGAAGGTGTTAAGACTAGAAATATTGAACTAGATAGTGACAGTGTTATTGATGTAGAAAAGATTACTTTAGCAACTAAGATAATTAATCCAATACTAGATAAGACAAATTTATTAGATGATATCGACGTATTAGATATTCATTCAAAAGAGAAGGGAGAAGAAAATGAATAATAAAGAATTTTTAAGAGCAGTTGATAATATTGTTAAAGAGAAAAACATTGATAAAAGTGTTGTCTATGATGCAATGCAACAAGCTTTAACTTCTGCTTATAAGAAAAACTATAATACTAAGAATAGTAATGTAAAAGTATTAATTAATGATAAAACAGGAGAAATAAAAGTATACTCTTATCTAACAGTTGTTGAAGATGAAAAGATGACTAAAGATGAGTATGAAGATTATCTATTTGAGCATTATACTGATGAAGATGAAGAAGAGGAAGTAGAAGATACTAATGAAGAGGAAGAAGAAAAAGAAAAGATTAGTTTCTTTAATCCTGAATGTGAAATTAGATTAACTGATGCTAGAAAGATAGATAAAAGCTTAAATATTGGTGATACTATTGATACTGAAGTTACTCCTCATGACTTTGGAAGAGTAGCAGCTTCTACTGCTAAACAAGTAGTAGTACAAAAAATTAGAGAAGCAGAAAGAAATAGTATTATGGCTGAGTTTGGGGATAAACAAGATGAGTTATTAATTGGTACTGTTGCTTTAGAAGATACTGATAATTACTATATTGATTTAGGACGTTGTAATGGTATTTTACCTAAGAAAGATATTATTCCTGGTGAAAAGATAGAAATGGGTAGTCAATTAAAAGTATATGTTACTAAAGTTGATAATAATGGACGTAACTTACTTGTTTTACTTTCAAGAACTCACTATGGTTTTGTTAAACGTTTATTTGAACATGAGATACCAGAATTTCGCGATGGAACAGTACTAATGTATGGAGTAGCAAGAGATGCTGGAAACCGTAGTAAAGTAGCTGTTTATTCAGAAAATAGTAATGTAGATCCAATCGGAGCTTGTATTGGGGAGAAAGGTAGCCGTATTGCTAATATAATTAATGAATTACATGGTGAAAAGATTGATATCGTTAAGTATGATAAAGATCCAGCAGAGTTTATTCGTAACGCCTTGTCACCTGCTAAAGAGTTAACAGTATTAGTAACTGATCCTAAGAAACAAGAAGCAATAGTAGTAGCTGATGGTGATAACTTCTCACTTGCTATTGGTAGAAAAGGAATGAATGCTAAATTAGCTAGTCGACTAACCAGATATAACATAGATATTAAAACTAGTGAACAAGCAAGAGAGTTAGGAATTAATATTAAAAAAGAAGGTGAGTAAGCCATGAAAGTTAAGAAAATACCTTATAGAACTTGTGCTGTAACGGGAGAAAAACTAGAGAAAAAAGACTTACTTAGAATTGTTAGAAACAAAGAAGGAGAGATCTTTGTTGATTTAACAGGAAAGAAAAATGGTCGCGGTGCATATATTAAAAAAGATATAAATGTTTTAAATGAAGCTAGAAAAAGAAAAAGTCTAGATAGAAAGTTAGAATGTACTATCCCTGATAGTATTTATGAGGAAATAGAAAAGATAATAGAAAAATAAAGAAAGAGGTGAAGTGTATGAATATACAAGATTATGCTTTAGATATTGGTAAGAGTGAAGAGGAAGTTTTAGAAAAGATGAAGAGTCTAAAACTAATTACTACTGATCCTAATAGAGCTTTAAGTGATGATGAGGTAATTCTTTTAGATAATGCTTTTCAAGATGAAGAGGATTATGTACCAAGTGAAGAAGTTAATAACGAGGTAGTAGAAGATATAGAACTTTCTATGAAAGCTGAACAAATTGCTTATAACAATAATTCTTATAATAAGGAAAATAAAAGGGCAGTAAAGAAAAATAAGAATAATAAACAATCTTCCTCTAAGTTTAAGGAAGAGAGAAAAAAGATTTATAAGCATAGAGAAAAGCTACAAAGTAATGAAACTTTAAAAGATGATTCTGTTCTTCTATATAAAGAAGGTATGACTGTTGGTGATGTAGCTGAAGCTTTAGGTGTTGGTACTAGTGAAGTCATAAAGAAACTTATGGGACTTGGTATTTTAGCTAATGTTAATAAGACTTTAAGTTTTGATGATGTTGAAGTGTTAGCCCTTGAGTTTAACAAGTCTGTTAAGAAAGAAGAAACACAAGATATCTCTAATTTTGAAAGTTATGAATTAGTTGATAATGAAGATGACTTAGTAGAACGTCCACCAGTAGTTACTATTATGGGACATGTTGATCACGGGAAAACAACTTTACTTGATTATTTAAGAAAAAGTAGTGTAGCTAGTGGCGAAGCTGGAGGAATTACTCAAGCAATAGGTGCATATCAAGTTAAATGTAAGGGTAAAGATATAACATTCATTGATACTCCAGGACATGAAGCTTTTACAGAAATGCGTGCAAGAGGAGCTTCTGTTACTGATATTGTTATTATTATAGTAGCAGCGGATGATGGAGTTAAACCACAAACTAGAGAAGCAATTGATCATGCTAAAGCGGCTAAGGTACCTATTATTGTAGCTATTAATAAGATAGATAAAGAAGAAGCTAATATTGATAAAGTAATGACAGGACTAGTAGATGCTGGTCTTACACCTGAAGAGTGGGGCGGCGATACTTTAGTTAATAAGATATCAGCGGTTACTGGTGAAGGTGTTGAAGATTTACTTGAAAATATCTTATTAATTGCTGAAATGCAAGAGCTAAAAGCCAATCCAAAAAGATATGCAACAGGGGCAGTCTTAGAAAGTCAAATGGATAAGCATATGGGAAGTGTGGTAACTTTACTAATTCAAAATGGTACTTTAAGATTAGGAGACCCTATCGTTGTAGGTACAGCTAGTGGTAAAGTTAGAACCCTAAAGAATGATTTAGGACAAAATATTGTTTTAGCAACTCCTTCTATGCCTGTTGAAATAACTGGTCTTTCAACAACTCCAAAAGCAGGTGATAAGTTTATGGCTTTTGAAACGGAAAAACAAGCTAAGTCTATTGCTGAAGAGAGAAGTTTAAGAGCCAAAGATGCTGATACTAATCGTACGGGAATGACTCTTGATGATTTATTTGGCCAAATTAATGAAGGACTAAAGGAAATTAATATCGTTTTAAAGACTGATGTAACTGGTAGTTTGGAAGCAGTAAGACAGTCTCTTGAAAAAATAGATGTTGAAGGTGTTAAAGTCAATGTCATAAGAGCTAGTGTCGGGGCTATTACAGAAAGTGATATTGTCCTTGCTCAAGCATCACAAGCCATCATCATTGGCTTTAATGTAAGAGGTAGCGGTAAGGTTATGGATCTTGCTAAAGAGTATGGTGTATCTATTAAGACTTATGATATTATCTATAAAGTAGTTGAGGAAATGGAAGCTGCTATGAAAGGTATGTTAGAACCTGAATTTGAAGAACAAGTAACTGGTAATTTGGAGATTAGACAAATATTTAAATTTTCTAAAGTTGGGTTAATAGCGGGTTGTCATGTTACTAATGGTACTATTAAGATGGGTGAGAATGCAAGACTTATTCGTGATGGTATTGTTGTATATCAAGGGAAAATTAAATCGCTTCAAAGAGGAAAAGATAGTGCTAAAGAGGTTAGTAAAGGAATGGATTGCGGACTTACTTTAGAAAACTGTCAAGATTATAGAGAAAATGATCAAGTTGAAGTGTATGATTTAGTAGAAATTAAACGATAAAAAAGAGTGAGAGATTTATTATCTTCTCATTCTTTTTATGTCTTGATTAGGAATATTCGTTATTTCAGCAATCGTATCATAGGATAAGCCTTTGCTTAGCATAGCATTGATTATAGAATTTCTTTCTTGCTCAATTCCTTGACTAATTCCTTGACTAATTCCTTGTTCAATTCCTTGCTCAATTCCTTGACTAATTCCTTGTTCAATTCCTTGTTCAATTCCTTGTTCAATTCCTTGTTCAATTCCTTGTTCAATTCCTTGTTCAATTCCTTGTTCAATTCCTTGTTCAATTCCTTGCTCAATTCCTTGACTAATTCCTTCGCTTATTCCTTGACTAAATCCTTGACTATAACCATGTTCTACACCAGCTTTTCGACCATTACGGTAACCTCGTCTAGTAGCTATCTTCTCCCGGTATGCTAAATACATAGCATCTTCTTGTCTTCTTCTTTCTTCAGCATCATATAAGCCAATAGTATTAATATCAAAAGTAGCTTCTTTTATTCTTTTTGTCGCTTCCATTAAATCATCATCTCCTCTGCTAATTTCATCTAGGTCTTTAATTTTATCAATACTAAGTATTAATAAGGCCTTTTCAAGTTTAGTTAACTTATCCCCATTATAGTATTTCTTCTTTAGTTTGGGAAGACTGATATGATATTTTTTAACTTTTCCCGTTTCAATTATCCTATTTTTCATATCAGTATAATAAAACTTTAAGATAGGACTCTTAACTTTAAAGTGTGAAAAATTGTTGAAGTTTACTTGCAAAAAACTATTCATATTACTATAATCTTCACTAACATTTAAGCTTTCACCTTCTATCTTTCCAAGATAAGCTTCATTTCTGATAAATAATCCATCAAAGTAACGATTATTCATCTCAAAGTTAGCTAACATCTTATCTACCCTAATAATAAGGTCAGATGTCTTTTTTCTTTCTTTAGCATTACTAAGTTTATGTTCACTATTTTGAACTATTATCCTTCCTTTTATTCTTTCTTTAGGAATATTTGTGAAACTGCTAACTAGAAAAGCTAGATAATTAGGACAATCTAACATGACAATTTTAAAAACTGGATCAAAGTTGGCGGGGATAACTTTACCGTTTGCTACTAAATTATCTCTAAGTTTTTCTAGCTTTGTTATATCATTAAGCATAGTTTTTCCTCCTTTCGCCACTTAATCTATCACAACAAAAATCTAATTGCAAATTTGAGATTTTGCAAATTGAGCCCTATTTTTATAGGGAAAATAACAAATTCAAAAGGCAATTTCACAAATTCACCCTACTCTTACTAGTAAATTTAGCAAAACTGCCTTAAATTTCTATAATTTAAATTTTTTTAAGTTTTTTTAATGCTTCATCAAAAGTAGAAACAGCTACTATCTTAATAGAATAGTTCTTTTTCTTAGCTTCTTTAATTGCTTCTTCATAGTTTTCTCCAGCTGGTACTAAAAAAATATCTGCTTTTTGTCTTACTGCTCCATTAAGTTTATACTTAACACCACCAATACTGCCAACACTACCATCTTCACTAATAGTACCAGTTCCTACTACTTTTTTACCATTAGTAATATCCTTATCTACTAAACTGTTATAAATAGCAAGAGTAAGCATTAATCCACCAGATGGACCACTTTCACTTTGTTTGAATTTAAGTTCTATCTTAGGATCTGTTTCATAATCATAAATATTAGTAATACTAATACCTGCTACTTTTCTTCCTTGATAGTTCTTAATAGTAGCAAACGCATTCTTTTCCTTTCCATTTCTTTTTACTACTAATTTAATTTTGTCTCCTACCTCTTTTTCTTCTATAAGACTTTTTAAAGTATCAATATCCTTATACACATTATCTTCTACTTTTACTATCTCATCCCCTATTCTTACTCCATCACTTTCTTTTTTTTCAATATAAGCAACATAAGGATGAGTGGCTTTAATTCTTACTTCTTTACGAGCTTTTTGATAAGCTAACAATATAGCCGTTTGATTAGCATTCTTTAAAGATAAATGATCTCTAATGCTTACCTCTTCTGCTGTCTCATCATCATTGAGTTTTATATCTTCTTCCTTTTCTAACTCCCAATCTTTAAATACTTTAGATAAAAGATAAGTAGCCGTATTTCCCTTTAACTCTTTAACATAAGCAAGATACATCTTATAGTCTTTAGAATTACTAGATTTAATATTTATTCTTTTACTAATATCGATCGTACCACCTCCAGCATAAACGTAATATGGTAGTGGAAAAGATAAGACTAAATATAATCCCAAAAAGACAAGAATACTCTTCCCGTTTTCTTTCATAAATTCTTTTATTTTTTCATACAGTTTATTAACCATTCTATCAACACCTTTATAATACATTATAGCAAAGGATTAAAAATTATGAAAAGAAAATATCATTATTTACTAGGTTTTATTATCATTATATTTTCCTATCTTGGAATATTTTGTTTTCCTAAAGTTATGATTAATTCATCTATTAATGCTCTTTTAATCTTTAGAGAAAAACTATTTCCTTCCATCTTTCCTTTCTTTGTTTTATCTTTTTTATTTATAAATATGGGTTATCCCTTAATACTTAATAAATACTTTAAAAATATTACTAGAAAGATATTTCATCTAAGTGAAAATACCACCTTTATCTTACTAATGAGTATTATCTCTGGTTTTCCTTCTGGTGCTAAATATATAGTAAAAGATTATAATAATAACTATATAACTAAAGAAGAAGGTAATCAGCTATTATTATTTACTCACTTTGCTAATCCATTATTCGTCTTAGGAACCTGTGGCATCTTACTAAATAGTAAAAGACTAGCTTATAAAATATTAATTTGTCAGTTACTAGCTAATATAATTCTTGGAATACTAGTAAGACCAAAAAAAATTACTATCTCCAAAGAAAAAGAAGTAGTTTATACTACTCCTAGTTTAATATCAATCTTACCTGATGCTATTAATGAAGCAATGGAAGTTTTAATCTTTATGTTAGGATCCATTACTGTTTTTCAATTTTTCACTAATTGTTTCTTCTTATTTACTAATGAGTCGGTATTATTTAAAACAATATTTACAGGTATTATGGATCTTACTAGTGGAATAAGTTTAGTTCCTACTCTTTCTATATCTTTAGAACTTAAAGCTTTACTAATGTTAACATTTATAACCTTTGGAAGTTTATCTGTTCACTTACAAGTAATTAATGCTATTAAAAATACTAATTTATCTTATACCAATTTCTTTATAGGACGTATCTTGGAAACAGTTATTGCTACTAGCCTATTTTTATTATTATAGTTTATTATCATTTTTATGACATTTAATGTTGACATTTACAATGCTTTTAACCCTTCAAACATTATATTCACGCTTGCGTTGAAATCTCTATCATGCTTTGTATGA
>CAVLCG010000068.1:0-7296 GCA_963661445.1 bacterium
ATAGATTATATCAGATTCTACCTGCTTTTAGTAATTGTCTAGTCTGAACTGTAACATATACATTGAAAATTTATAGCTTTTTTCTTTTTTATTTTAAAGTTATGTGGTATACTTATCTTATGATAGGAGGATAGAAAAGAGGCTATGAATATTGGAAAAATTAGCACTAAGAATTTAGTAAGAATACTAGTAGTTTTAATTGTTGTAATAGGTGGAATCTTTGCTAAGAAAATATTAACATCTTATGCTTTATTAGAAAATAGTGAAGCACCAAGCAAATTAGTTACTAGTACAGGTAATGTTGTGTCAGATAGAGTAAGTCTTTTTGATGACTTAGAAGGGGATGAAACTATCTCGTTAGTACCTTTCTATGGAACAGATACTAATGGTAATAAGTATACCGTATATTGTCTTGAGAAAAGTAAAGACTTTGCCCCAAACCAGACGGTTACTAAAGTTGATACACCCCTTGATGATGGATATACCTATATAATAAAAAATGGTTATCCTAATAAAAGTTTAACAGGAAATGATAAGAATGATAATTATTTAACTCAGATAGCTGTTTGGCTCTATCAAGATAGATCAGCTGGTGTAAGTGATACTACAAACGGGGTACTTACAGCTAATCAGAAAAGTTCAATTATGAAAAGTAGTTATTATTCTGTAATTAACAACTTAGTAACAGGAGCGATGAATGCTAAAAACACTACTAATATTACTAATCCAACATTTAGTGTAAGTAGTGGAACATTATCTACTGATAGTGATAATACTTATCTAATAAGTAACGTAATGAGAATAACTGCTAATACTGATGAGTTTATTAACTATAAAGTAGTCGCTTCTAGTAATGATATTGCAGCAAGCGATATAGAAGTACTTGATGAAAATAATAATGTTATAAGTACTAATAGTACTATATCTAAAGATGTTGGTTTTAAAATCAGGATACCTTTAGCTAAGATAAAGAAGGCATCTGTTATAAACATTGAAATTATTAATAACTATAAAGATTATAAGACATATGGTTATGAACCACCTGAGGGTATGAAAGATACAATGCAAAAATCATTTGTATCACTACTAGCATCAACAGTAACATCTAAACAGATATCTACTAGTCTTAATATGCCAGTAGGAAGTATCACTATTAATAAGATAGATGCTAGTACTAATAATAACTTAGCAGGAGCTAATTTTACCATTAAGAGATTAGCAACTAATGAAATAGTAGATAGTTTTACTACAACAACTACTTCTCATGTTACATCTAATTTGTTACCAGGTACTTATGAAATTACCGAAACAGCAGCTGCTAGTGGTTATTATATAACAGATAAGACAACTAATATAACAATAACAAGTAATGATTTAAATAAAACTAAAACAATAACTAATAGTCAAGCAGAAGTATCAATCAGAAAGATAGATAGTGTTACTAAACAAGCAGTAAGTGGTGCAGTCTTAAAAATATTAGATAGTAATAATCAAACAGTAAAGACAATTACTACTACAAGTGGCTATACTAAAATAACTGGTCTTTCACTTGGAACTTATAAAGTAGTAGAAGTAACTGCTCCAGATGGCTATATCGTAAATACTACGGCAAAAGAATTTACTTTAAGTAGTGATAATCCAAAGGTAACTCTAGATTATGCTGATCAACAAAATGAAACAATTATTGTTAAGAAAGACGCTAAAACTAATACTATCTTAGCAGGAGCTACTTTAAAAGTTATTAATAAAGATACTAATGAGGTAATTGATACCTTTGTAACAACAACTACTGGTCACAGTATTAAAGGATTAAAATCTGGGACTTATAAAGTTATCGAAGAAGCTGCACCTAGTGGTTATACTAAGAGTGATGCTTCAGTAGAATTTACTATTAGTAATAATCAAACTGAAGTACAAACAGTAACTTTCTATAATAGTACTAATCAAATAAGTATTACTAAAGTTGATGCTGATACTAATGAAGTTCTTGCTAATGCTAAATTTAATATTTTAGATAGTAATAATCAAATTGTTAAAACATTTACTACGACAAAAGAGGCCTATCTCTTAGATAAACTAGCAGTAGGTAAATACTATTTAGAAGAAATAGAAGCTCCTAGTGGTTACGTTCTTAATAAAGAAAAAGTTATGTTTGAAGTAACTGCTACTACTAATAATTTACAAGTAGTATTTAAAAATAAAAAGAATAGTTTAAAACTAGGTAAGATAGATGCTACTACTAAAGAATATGTAGCAGGAGCTAAAATGAAGCTTACTGATAGTGATGGTAAGACAGTAAAAGAATTTACTAGTGAAAGTAATTTAACTACTATTACTGGTTTAAAAGCAGGTACTTACTATTTAGAAGAAGTAGAAGCACCTAATGGTTATATAAAGAATACTACTAAGAATAAAATAACTATTACTAATACATCTGAAGAAGTAACATCTACTATTGAAAATAAAAAGATAAAAGTAGGTCTAAGTAAAGTAGATGCTGATACTAATAAACAAATAGCAGGAGTATTATTTGAACTGTTAGATAGTTCTAAAAATGTAATAGCAACCTTTACTACAACTGATACTAAGACAGATCTTTCTTCTTTAGTAAAATTAAAGGAAGGAGACTATTACTTAAGAGAAAAAGAAACTAAAGATGGTTATGTTCTTGATAATAGTCTACATAAATTTACTATAAGTAGTAGTAATTATGACTTTACCATTACTTTAAAAAATAAATTAAATGAAATAAAACTAGGTAAGATAGATGCTAAGACTAAGAAATATATTAAAGGAGCTACTCTAAAGTTAAGTAGTGTAACCTTTAGTGATTTTGAACCAGTAGTATTTATATCAGAGGAAGAAGCAACATCTATTAAGGGCTTAAGGGTAGGAAAGTATATCTTAGAAGAAGTAAAAGCACCAGACGGTTATATTACTTCTAATTCAAAAATATACTTTAATGTAACAGATAGTGGTGAGGTTAAAACTGAAACTATTAAAAATGATATATTATCTATTGGAATAAGTAATAAAAAAGTTACTATTACAGCTGATAAAGGCTATTCATTTACTCTTTATAAGAGTGATGGAACTAAAGTAGAGGAATTAACTGTTAAGGATACTAGTATAACTAGTAGTGAACTTTTAAATGGAGATTATTACTTAAAAGAAACAAAGGTTCCAGATTCAGTTGTTCTAAATTCTAATTTAGTTTACTTTACAATAAATGATGAAGGTGAAAGTGTTATTAACTTTACTAATGATTTTACTAAAGTCTATATAAGTAAAAAAGATATGGCTAATAGTGAAGAAATAGAAGGAGCTACTCTTACTATTAGTGATGAGTCTGGTAAGGTTATTAAAGAATGGACTTCATCTAAAGACCCTTATTATATTGAAAGATTACCAGTTGGTATTTATTCTTTAAAAGAAGTAGTAGCACCTGATGGATATGTTTTAAATACAGCGACTGTAACTTTTGAAGTTAGGGAAACAGGGGATATTCAAACAACTACTATGTTTAATGCTAAACCAATTGAAGATGTACCAAACACTTCTAAAAAAACAGGTATTTTCTATATGGTTGGAGCTATCTTAGTGTTAATTGGTACATTTGTACTTGGTGTATATTATAAAGATAAAATCTTAAAAAGATAGTTTAAAAAGGATCTGTTTAGAAAAAAACAGTCCTTTTTATTTGTACTTTGTATAGTGGTATACAGCTTTTAAGTAGATTGACGAATAATTAATAAAGTGAGATAATTGGCTTACATTAATGAAGGAGATAATAAATATGAAAAATTTAAAAGTTAATGATTATGTACTTAATGGGAAGTATGCGGTATATAAGCTTGGAAGTATGTCTGTTAATGATCTTCGTATTATAGATATTGGTAAACAATATGGATGTATGAACACTGGCAAGAACTTTTATCCTGAGGGATTAAGTTTTGAAGAGAGAAAGGCTTTATTCTTAGAACATAGAAAATTAGCTTGTGCTTCTTATAATGAAGAATTTGATCCAAAGAAATTTTATATGCCAAGTCAAAATAAAGAAGGTAAGGCAGTAGAATTAACTAGACCAATGGTTGAGGCTTATGAAGATGGTTGGGACTTAGATATACCTGGTGATATCCTAATAATCACTAAAGATTTACCAGGTGTTGTAGCAGGTTTCCCAGTTGCTGATTGTCCAGTATTAATTGCTAGTGACTTGAAAAACGGTTTTACAGCTACAGCTCACTGTGGAGCAGAAATGATAGATAATTATCTACCAAAACTTACAATTGAATCTTTACAAAGTAAGTATGATAGTAAACTAGATGATATTTATGTTTATATTGGTGCTCATGCTGGTAGTAATTGGACTTATGACTCTATGCCTAAATGGGCTAAGGAATCATTCTGGGAAGAAACTGGTGCCATTAAAGAAAATGAAAAGGGAGAATTTAAAATTGATTTAAGAAAAGCATTGCTTTATCAATTAGATCCAGAAAAGTTTGAAACATTCATTGTAAATAATGATGATACTATAACTAATCCAAATTACTATTCTAATAGTGCTGCAAGAGGCGATAAATCTAAAGAAGGAAGACAATTTACTGGAGCATATTATAGAAAAAGATAATAAAAAAGGCGGTCAATAAATGATCGTCTTTAATATTCTTTCTGTATTTTTAAAATTGTATTTAGCTATCTCTTTAAGTTTTTCTTCTCCATATTTTTCAACTACTTCTTCGCCAATTTTATCTACCTCTTTAGAAGCTCCTTTTAAAAGTGGTATATGAATACTATCTGATAATTTATCAAACTCTTTTAAGAAAATATATCTACTAATGATAGAAGAAGCAGCAACAGCAAGATTCTTATCTTCCGCTTTAGTCATAAAAGTAATGCCACGTTGAATTTCTTTTGCTCCATTTAGATATTCATAGTATCTTTTTTCTCTTGCAAATTCATCTACAATAATATAATCAACTTTTGGATTAACTTCATGCATTAACTGATATAAAACTTTGTTATGCATAATAGCTTTTATCTTATTCATATTAAATTCTTTTGTATAATTTTTATTATAATCAACATTATTTAGAATAAGACTACGATAAGTTAACCTTTTGGCAAGGGTTGGAGCATTAGCTAAGATAAATTCATCTGTTAGTTTTTTACTATCTCTGATACCTAATTCTTCTAAAAATTTAACTTCTTCCTTAGGAACATAAGTAGCAGTTACTACTATTGGTCCGAAATAGTCACCAGTACCAACTTCATCACTACCAACGGAAGAGCAATTGTGATATTTATTATCATCAGTATTAACTTTAGGAGTAGAATCTATCCCATCCATCTCTTTCCACATAGCAGCATCAACGTCGGCACTTTTTCCTTGAAACATAACTTTACCAGATGTATACATGGTAATAGTAGTATCCATATCAACGGCTTGAAAGACTACATAAGGAATCTCTTTGTCTTTCTTCTTATCTTTATAATATTCAATCATTTTTGATTTTGTCTTGTCACTTACTCTTATAACTTCGTTCATTTTTTCTTCACCTCGTTTAATTTAGTATAGCATATTTTAAAAAATATAGTTATAATAAAAATATAGAAAGGATTTGGATTATGGAAAATATTAATAATATTAGTATACTTATTGTTTTGATTATTTTAGGTTTTGGTATTTTAGGATTAAAAAGAGGAGTAATTAAAGAAGCGGCAGTAGTGCTTGGTAATATTGCTTCAATTGTTTTAGCATTCTTATTAAAAGGACTACTAGCAAGCTTTCTAATCAATTTATTTCCACCATTTAGAGTGAATTCTGTATTTGGTCCACTTAGCTCTTTAAGTATTATCTTTTATCAGTTGATAGCTTTCCTTGTACTGTTAATTATCTTTCATTTTATTTTAAGAATAATAGTTAGTCTATCAGGAATAATTAGTAAGATAGTGGATGCTACAGTAATATTAATCTTGCCAAATAGAATCTTTGGTTTTGTCTTAGGAATAATAGAAGGTTATATAATAATGTTTGTCGCTTTAAACGTTTTAATGATACCATTAAGTAGTAATGATGATTTTATGAACTCTAAAGTTAGAAAATCTATTATGGAAGATACACCGATATTAAAAGATAGTTTTGGTGGAATTAATACGACGCTAGAAGAAATTATGGCACTTGATAAAAGTAATAGTGAAAATAGTTTAAATTTAAAAGTAATTGATATACTATTAAAGAATAAAATAGTTACTGTAGATGAAGTTAAACAATTAGAAGCTAATAAAAAAATAATTGATATTAAAGACTTAGATACTGTAACTAGTAAATATGAAGGGTGATGATAAAATGATTTATTTAGAAGATGAGACTAAGTTTCAAGAACTAATAGCAAAAGGCGATGTTTTAGTAGATTTTTATGCTACTTGGTGTGGACCTTGTAAAATGGTAGGAGAAGTACTAGAAGAGTTAGAAGAACACTTTGAAAGGGTAAAAATCATTAAGATAGATGTTGATGAGTTTGAAGGTATTGCTAAGGAACATGGTGTTATGAGTATTCCTATTCTAGAGGTTTATCAAGATGGAAAACTAATAAAAAAAGAAGTAGGGTATAGAGATTATGATACCATTGCTTCTTGGTTTATAAAATAATTATTTATCTTCGATTAACTGTTTTACCTCATTGGTAATATTAAGACCTGGTAAATTGGTTAAGCTATCAAGAAATATTTCATCTACTTCTAAAGTATAGATACATTTATCTTGATAGACTTTAGATAAAATATTCTTATCTTTAAATAGGTAAGAGTATTTTTTTTCATTCTCATAACTAAACTCGCAAGTTATTAAATAACCACTTACTACATTTAAAAGAACAGTCTTTTTAAGAGACTCTAATAGACCATTAGTATAGGCTTTTAAAAGACCACCAGTACCTAGTTTGATACCGCCAAAATAACGAACGGAAATAACTAAGATATTAACTAGATTATTAGAAGTTAGAATAAAAAGCATCGGTCTACCAGCAGTGTTTTTTGGTTCTTTATCATCACTATAACCACTAGTATTTAAAAGATTAAAAGCATAACAATAGTGGTTTGCTCCTTTATAATCTTCTCTTACCTTTTTTAAATAGTAATTAACCTCATCTATATTATTAACCTTATATAATAAAGTGATAAACTTAGAATGTTTTATCTCTTCTTGATAGCTTACATTTTCTTTAATTACTTGCATTTAGATAACTATAGGTAAGGCTTTGGTTCTGTATTCCTCCACCTTTTCCCCAGTTCTAC
>CAVLCG010000069.1:0-7184 GCA_963661445.1 bacterium
TTTATAACATATTTTTCATATGCTCAAAATATGTCATAAAATGCTATACATTGTATCATCTACATCATATATATTACTTTTCATTAATACTTTCATAATCTTACTCCTTCATTTTCTTAAAATTTAATAAACTAATATTTTATAACTGAACTACTGCTTTATGCCTTTCTTTATATTCTAATACCTTTTTGTAATCTCCATACATATCAATATTCATTTACATAATTATCAATATATTTTATAAGAGTATTACTAGTACATTTATTTTCAATTTATTGTATTTCTACTCCAAGATTCTAAACTGTTTTCTAATTAAGTTTCATATCAAAAACTGCTATAATCTTTTTTCATATATAAAAGCTTTCTCTGTTTCCTTGTTTAAAGCCTCTTTATTTGTAATAACTGTTTCATATATTTTTTTGCATCCTAAACCCTCATAAAATTTATAATTACATGATTCATCTGTCAATATCTGAAGATTTTTCATCTTATTTCTTCTAGCTTTTTCAAACACGTCAAATAGCAGTTTTTTACCTATTTTCTTACCTCTATAATTATTATTTACAATAAGTATAGAAATTTCTCCATCAAAATAATTCTTTAAGTGAGATGGAACATAATAATAATTATCTTCATACTCCTTAAGAGCTTTTAAATCTTTTATATGTTTACTTTTATATAATCTATTTTTAATAAACCCATAAAAGCTTTTAGATAGTCTATGTTTTTTTGAATTTTCTTTAGAATAACCACAAAATCCAATAAGCTTCCCTCCTTCTTTATATTTAACTATCTCTTCACTTTCTTCCAATATAACCATTAAATATATTAAAGCACAAATATCATTATCGGCTTTTGCTTCCTTCTTTCCTAGATTTCACTCACTACTTAGTATTTTAACTGCTTGTTTTATCTCACTATAATTCATATACTTTTCACCTGAACATATTATAGCAAATAATAAAGAAAAAAAGTATCTAAATACTTCTATTCTCCACTAGATAATAACTTTTTAATATCTTTTTCTGATAATGACGATAAGCTTTCACTATCATTTTTACCTTCTATTAGATTTTCACTAAGAATCTTTTTCTTCTCTTGTAGTTCAATGATTCTTTCTTCAATAGTACCCTTAGTTACTAGTTTGATAACAGAAACAGTCTTAGTTTGCCCAATACGATGAGCTCTATCTGTAGCTTGATTTTCAACTTGAGGGTTCCACCAAATATCTAAGTGTATTACTGTATCAGCTCCTGTTAGATTAAGTCCTGTCCCCCCTGACTTTAGAGTTATTAGGAAACAGTTGGTATCATCACTATTAAACTTTTCTACCATATCCATCCTATCTTTACTCTTAACTGAACCATCTATCATATAGTAAGTTATATTATTCTTAGTAAACAATTCTCCTACATTATCTAAGACTCTTTTAAAACTACTAAAGATTAGTATCTTATGATTATTTTCAATGCTTTCTTTTACTACTCTTAGTAGTTCATCAATCTTAACTCTATCACCAGTATAATTTTCATACATAACTGATGGATCAATACATATTTGTCTTAGTTTCATTAGTAGTTGTAATATCTTCATACGAGACTTTTCAAAGCCACCTGATTTTATCATTTCATCCATTTCTTTTTTAGTATCTTTTAATACTTTCATATAAAGCATTTTCTGTTTATCTGGTAAATCTATATATATTTTATTTTCTATCTTTTTAGGGAGTGACTTAACAACCTCATTTTTCTTTCTTCTTAGAATGAATGGCTTAATCTGATTACTTAGATTGTTTAACACTTCTAATCCTTTTTCATCTACATCTTTGATATTATATTTTTCTCTAAACTTAACTACACTATTTAAATAACCAGGCATGATAAAGTCAAAAATACTCCATAGTTCGGTAACATTATTTTCAACCGGAGTTCCCGTTAAAGCTATCCTACATTTAGCTTTTATTTTTTTAATTTCTCTAGTCATAGTAGCTTGATAATTTTTAATATTTTGAGCTTCATCTACAACACATAGTTCAAAATCCATATCTTCATATTCATCTTTATCATTTCTAATTAACCCATAACTAGTAATAAAGATATTATATTTGTCTTTATTGGCAAAGATTTCTTGTCTTTTAGCAACTGTATCTGATACAGTCACATATTTTAACTGTGGAGCAAATTTAGCAAATTCTTTCTCCCAGTTATAAACAAGTGAGGTTGGTACTACAATTATTATCTTAACATCAGGTTTTTCTTTTAATATCTGTTTAATGAAAGTAATTGTTTGTAAGCTTTTACCTAGTCCCATCTCATCAGCTAAAATACCACCTAAATCACATTTATATATGGTATTTAACCACTTAACGCCATCTTTTTGATAATCTCTTAATATCTTTTCATCATCTTTATCAAAGGACACACTTAAGTTTTTATACTTTTTAAAGTTAGAAATAAACTCATCAAACAAATTATTAGTCTCAATGTTTTTATATTTACCATTCTTTAAACTATCAATATATATAGCTCTATATTTAGGAATAACTACATCGCCTTCTAGGATATCGTTCTTTGATAAGTCAAGATCGGTTATCAAGTCATTTAACTGTTCTAACTCTTCATTATTTTCTAGTGATACTACATTATTATTCTTTAATTTATAATATTTTTTCTTCTGCTTTAAAGCAGTAAATAGACTATTCAAATCCTCTTGATTAATTCCTTCTACACTAAATTTATAAGACATTATTCCATCTTGTCCAATACTAAAGTTACTACTAGTAGATACGTTTTTCAAAACTTTAGTATTATCTATTTTCTTACTAGTAAATACTTGATATTTTTCAGATAGACTACCAAGCACTTCATCTAGAAAATAATACATTTCATCGTCATCTGTCATAACAAAAGAATTCTTATCTTCTATAAACTTATAGTTTAGGATATCTTCTACTACTTCACTTTCATAATCATTATCTCTTAAAAAGTCAACCTTATCAAAATAATTAATCTCTTTTCCTTTATAATCTAGAATAATATCACATTTAAGTTTAGAATAAGATATATCAAAGTATAATTTAACACTAGGCTTAGTAGGTAATTCTATTTCTATTACGTTACTATCTATTGTAATATTATTTTTAATGTTATTTAAAAGTCCATTACTAAACTCTTTAATACTGTTCTTATCAAAGACTAATTCACTAATTCTTTTTTGTCTTAACTGTTTTAGTAAATCTCTGTCTTTTCTCTCTAGTATATATAAGTTATGATTATATACAGCAAATTTATAGTCATAATCTAGAAAATTATAATTTTCTGCATCTTCTAATTTTAAGACAAAGTTACCATCACTATCTTTACTAAGATTATATTCAGTTGGTAGGCCATTATAAATGTTATAAATGGTACCACTACCCATTATAGTAAATTCTTTTTTATCTATGATACTTAATATTGTTTCAAATTCTTTAATATCAATTTCTATATATCTACTAGACGCATAATAATAACCATTTCTTTGGCTCACTAAATCATCCAAATATTCTAATAATTCTACCTCTTTACTATCAAAATAATATTTATTAGGAATATAAGTTAAATTTTTCCCAAATTTATATTCTTCTTTAGCATTATAAGCATCCATAAAGTATATTTCTTCTTATCGCCTATTTTTACTTTTAGATAGATATTACCATAACTAAACTCAAATTCTAAATCTACATCTAATTTTTCTTTAATAGTATTTAAAGTATTACTTTTATAACTTGCAAGTATTTCTTTTGATAAAGTTAATTTATCAATAAATTCATAACCTGCTATAGTATCATATTCATCTATTAAAACAGCTGCTATATGTTTACAAGTCTTAGCCCTTTCAAACTGTGGACAACTACAAGAGTAGCCTTCAATATCAGCACCATTATTTTTTATTTTAACAGTATAAAATTTTCTTGATGACTCTGATCTTACTTGGTAATTATGCATAAAGCTACTAGCCAATCTAGTAACTCCTTCTCTTTTAATATTGTCACTATCATACCATCTTCCTTTTACAAAGGAATCTCTTCCTACAATTCCTAATATATATCCATAATTCATTTAGTACCTCCAAAAACAGTATTTATTATAAAACACTTTTAGCAATAAATTCTATAACATCAGTCTCATCCTCTTTTACATTTTCTTTATCTTCACTAGTCATATCTGTAAAGTATTTATTTAACTTTTTATTTACTGATATACTGTTAAGCGGATAACCCGGATCAATTTTAGAAGTTGGTTTATCTACCAAATAAAAATCATCTTTACTCCATGTATAAGTAGACTCTTTTTTATTATTAATTACTGCTATACCATATACCCACCTACATGTTAATTTTCCATCAGTTGCATAAGTATGAGCTAAATTAGAATAGTACTCAAGCATCTCTTCATCAGTTAATCTTTTTCCATTAACTCGCCTTACATACATACCAGGTTGTTTATCTTCTGGTATATTTTCTATATATAAGTTATCATCCATAGCAAAGACAGGAATATCTATTTCCTTAGCATAACTTCTCGCTTTAATAAGAGCATTTTCAATAGCATTAGCTCCATTTTCAACAACTTCAATTTCTTTATCCAAATCATTTATAGTAATTATTTCAATTTTTCTTTTTAATAATCCATCTTTAAATCTTAAAGCCTTACTTTCATTTCCGGTAGCAAACAATACTTTCTTCATGGCAGACTCCTCCTAACAACTATATATTAGTATACATAAAAAGTTATATATTTACAAACTATTTCTTTTCACTTTTCATAATAGTAAATTGCAAATATATAATATTATAAAAACGTATGTTCGTCAACAAAAATTTAAAATTTAAGTTATTTTCTTCCGTTATATAAAAAAGACTGAAACAAAATCAGTCTTTAAATCTTAATTACTATCATTATTGCCAAATAATCGTACTAAATAAATGAAAACATTAATAAAGTCTAAGTATAATTGAAAAGCTCCGTATATTGCTCCATTTTCTTCACCAAGACTATCAACTATCATTGGCAATTTCTTAACATCATAACCAATGTAGCCAATAAACACTAGTATTCCAATAATACAGATTATAAAATCAAATGTATTACTTCCAACAAATATATTAATTATACTTGCTATAACCACTGCTAACAGCATCATAAGCAAAATAGTTCCTAGTTTATCAAGAGATAATTTAGTAAACATTCCAAATAAAGCAAACAACCCAAACACAAGTGCTGTTACTAAAAATATCAGTATTAAACTTTTCATTTCAAAGGCTATAAATATAGTAGAAAATGTTATTCCTGTTATAAAGGAATATAATAAATAGCAAAAAGTTGCTGTAGCACTACTCATCTTATGAATACGAGCTGATAAGAAAATAGCAAGTCCAAATTCTATTAGTAGTATAACTATATATCCTACTCCATTCATAATGTTAATTATTGCATTTTCATAATTAGAAAAAAAAGCACCTGTGGCAAATGTTAACAATAATCCAGCAAATAGCCAACCATATACTTTAGAATATAATTTATTCATCTTCCCCTCCTCCATCTTTAGTATAGCATATTTCTATTCTTTTACCAATTACTTTATGCCCTTACAAGAATTAAAATGAACTTATCTCCATATTTACGTTCCTTTAAGGCAGAGTAATAATCACTATAAATAAGTTTAGATTTATCATCACTTTCTAAGATAACTAAACCATTATTTATTAACAAATCATACTTTTCAATTAGAATGAGAGCATCTTTAATAAAATCAGTTTTATAAGGTGGGTCTATAAAGATTAAATTATATTTATCGTTAGTCTCTTTTAAAAACATTCTAAAGTCCTTTAAATAAACCTTACAATTTTCTATATCTAGTTTTGACAAATTATCATTAATAGTTTTAACTGCTACTTTATTACTATCTATAAAGGTACAACTACTTGCACCTTCACTCATTGCCTCTAAGCCTAAATTACCACTACCAGCAAACAAATCTAAACAATTACTATTATCTATATAGTTTTGAATCATAGCAAATAAAGATTCTTTTACTCTATCCATTGTAGGACGAGTACCTTCTATATCATAACCAATAATATTTCTTCCTTTATATTTTCCACTAATTATTTTCATCTTTTATTTCTCCTAAATACTTATTACATGAAATTATTAAAAAATTAAGTCTATTCTCTAATTTTTTATATTTTTTATATTTATAATTATTATATATTTCCTTTCTTAGATTATCGTCATAAGTTTTATGATAAATTTTTATTTTATCAACTAATTCAGCATCATTATATATATCATCTAGGCTATTTTTTATTTCTTTTTTTATTATAGAGTTATCAATCATATAAATAAGTTCTTGATAAACATTTAACATTTTATCGCATCACCACCAACAACAATATTATAGCAAATATAGTGATGAATTAATACTATTTTAATACTAAAAATATGGTTTCACATGAATAAATTTTAAATTATTGGTGTAGCCACTGTTACACTTTTATCATTATAAGTTGAGTCAGTTATTTTTCTCTTTTATGTTGTCTTAGCAGATTCCATTGATGTTTCATAATTATTTATTACCAACATACAAACTAATAAGGTAGTAAAATCATTTTGCTATTATTTTTTTTAAATTTCTAAAGAAAAAAGTCTATTACTAGACTAATTCTTATTAAACATAAGTTACATGGTCTGTTCCACAATACGAAAACATATCTCTTATGGTAGTAGATGAACCAATTACCCATTTGTCACTAACATTAATAGTAGTTAATTTACTATTTCCATAAAACATATAATCCATATCTGTTACTTGTGATGTATCAAAACTACTTAAATCTAAACTTGTTAAACTTCTACAGTTATAAAACATATAATACATATCTGTTACTTGTGATGTATCAAAACTACTTAAATCTAAATTTGTTAAACTTCTACAGTTATAAAACATGTGAAACATAGAAGTTATTCGTGAGGTATCAAAACTACTTAAATCTAAACTTGTTAAACTAGTGCATCCTTCAAACATACCAACTTTTGACTTATCATCATTCAAGTTCATAGTTGTTACATTTGATGTATCAAAATTGCTTAAATCTAAACTTGTTAAACCACTACAGTAAGCAAACATACCACCCATATTTG
>CAVLCG010000070.1:0-7095 GCA_963661445.1 bacterium
CCTTCACTATCATACATAGGAGTTCCATCTTCTACTGTTATAGCATTACCTGATGTTTCATCTAAGATTAATGATAGGCTTCCTACTTTTAACACATTAGTTTTGTTTCCAAAGAAACTAGTCTTTAAAAAGGCATAACTCATACCTACTGCTATTAAAATAAGAGAAAATAATATTACTGATAAAATTATACTTTCTTTCTTCTTATCCATTTTTTCTTCCTCCAACAAAAAAACAGGGTAAGACTATCCTATCCTGTTATTAATCCATGATAAAAGAAAGTAGTTATACTGTCTAAAACGCCCCCCCCATGTTAACCAATTGTAAACTTGACATATTACTTGACATCAACATAGTTAGGCACCTACTTCCTTTATCTTTTATACCTAAATTTTAACATACTTCTGATTTATTATCAACACACATTTTACATTTAGCATCATGCATAAAACTAGATACTTTTTTCTCTATTTCAGGTAAAGCTCTCTTATCAATATTACTTAACACAATAAATTCATGTAACATATCAATTTCTACTTTTCCAAAGATAACACCACTTTTAACTTTTAAATCACTAAACATATCTGGTGTAATACTATCAAAGAAATAACCAAATACTACCCTATCTCTTCCTATAACTAATCTCTTATTAGTAAGAGCAATAACACCTGTTCCTAAAATATTAAATGGATTATCATTTTTCTGAGCATAAAAAGCATAGATTATCTCTTCATCATCATAAAGATGCTTTAAGACTATTTTACTATTCTTTTCAAGTCTCCATCCAATAGTCATTGGATACTTTGATCTAAATTCACTAAGTAAGTTTCTTAGTTTTTCTTCATTATTCATCAAATCACCATTAATCTTTTATGAAATCATATTTCTTAAAGAATGAAACTATATCTTCTTTAGAAGTTAATCCTTCAATCTTATCTACAATTTTATTCTTTTGAACAACTAGAATTAATGGAGTACCATATCCTTCACTGAAATAATCGTCAGATTTAATTAACTTACTATTACCTTCATCATCAAGTTCATCAGTATTTAAATAGTTAACTGTAATATTAGTTTCATATACAATGTTTTTGATTATTGGATCCTCTTGTTGACAATAATGACAAGTTGGTCTTGAAATATAGATAATTGACTTATCACTACCTTTCTTAAGTGATAAATATTTATCAATATCAATACTATTTAATTCAGCTTGTTTATCTTCACTGATTTCAGCATCATTATCACTATCAGTTGCTGTATCTTTTTGATCATTAGTAGTAGTTGTTGTTTTACTAGATGTGTTCTTATTAGATTTAATCTCTGATGCAAAGTAACTACCTCCAAATACAATAACTAATAATAAAATAATAATAGTAGCTGTTTTTATTTGTTCTTTTTTCTTATCATCCATCTTTAATTCTCCTCTCTAGCAAGATTATACCATACTTTATTTTATTTTGTCGAATATTGACTGTAAATTTTCATCGTTTTATCACATAAGGTTATAAGGAAAGGAAGGCTCTTATGGATAAAGTTGGAATACCTAGAGGATTTTTATACTACCGCTATGGTGTATTATGGAAAAGTTTTTTTGATGTATTAGAAATACCTTATATAGTCAGTGATAATACTACTTACAAGACATTAGAAAGAGGAAAAAATATCGCTTTAGATGAAGCCTGTCTATCCATGAAAATATTCTTAGGACAAATAGATGAGATTAAAGACAAGTGTGATACTATCTTTATTCCAAGAATTTACTCTTTAAAGAAGAATGAACAAGTATGTACTAATTTTAATGCTTTATATGACTTAGTAAGAGTACTATTTAATAAGAAGATATTAAATTACAATGTTGATGTTGAACACCACAATAGTGAGAAGAAAGCTTTTATTTTATTAGGAAAGGAACTTGGATTTAGTTATTTTGAATCTAATAATGCTTACTTAATTGCTAAAGAAAAGGAAAAATTATATCTTGATAAGCTTAAAAAAAGTGGACTAGAGAAACTTAGGTCTAAGAAGAAAAAGGTTCTTTTATTAGGACACAGTTATAACTTATTAGATTCACTAATCGGTGGTAGTGTTACTAAATATTTAAAAGGAAATGATATAGAAATAATTTATAGTCATGAAATAGATAGAAATATAATTGAAGATGAATGCAAACGAATTTCTAAGACTGTTCACTGGACAATGAATAAAGAGTTGCTAGGAGCTTTCTCTTATTATAAAGATAAGGTTGATGGAATTATTTTAATATCAGCTTTTCCTTGTGGGCCTGATTCTTTAACTAATGAAATGATTATAAGAAAGAAAGGTAATAGTAAAGTACTCTTACTTACTTTTGAAGAGATTAACAGTGATATTGCTATTATTACTAGATTAGAAAGCTTTATAGATATGTTGAAAGGAGGTATTCATCTTTGAAAAAAGTACTTGCTTTTCCTCAACTAGGTGATTATAAACATCCGATTGGTAAGTTTTTAAGAAGAGTTACTAACTTAGAAGTAATTGATACTCCACCTATTACTAGAAAGACTATTGATTTAGGTAGTAAGTATTCACCTGATTCTGTATGTATACCTTTTAAATATAATTTAGGTAACTTTATAGAAGCCCTTGATATGGGGGCTAATGTCTTATTACAAGCAGGAGGTGGATGCAGATATAGATATTATGCGGAAGTACAAGAAACTATTTTAAAAGATTTAGGATACAATTTTGAATTTATCCAAATCATTGGTGGCGATAGTTTAAACCTTAAAGAGGTATTTACTATCTTCAAGAAGTTAAATCCTACTCTTACTAAACGAGAATTTATTCATGAAGGACTATCCGCTCTTTTATATATTAACTACTTGGATAAATTAGATATAGAAATTAGAAAAAGAATTGGTTTTGAGAAAAATAAAGGTTCTTTTCTAAGATTAAAGAATAGATTTATTAGTGACTGTAATAATGCTAAGGGTATACTTGCTCTTAGAAAGATATATAAGGATTCTCTAAGATATTTAAAAACTATTCCCATTAATAAACCAAAGAACTGTTTAAAAGTAGGTATTATTGGAGAACTTTATACAGCTATGGAACCTTACTCTAACTATGAACTAGAAAAGACTTTAGCAAGTTACCATATAGAGATTAAAAGATTTACTAATGTTAGTTATCTCTTGTGGCAAAAAAAATTCTTACTCCCCTTCATGAAGTTTAGAATCAGAAAGTACTGTAAATATACTTTAGGAGCAGATGGACTTGATAATGTCTATAGAATTAATTATTTAAAAAGACATCACTTTGATGGTGTCATTCATACTAAGCCAACTGGATGTACTCCAGAAATAGGAGCTATTCCAATTATGATTAAGGAAGCGAAAGATTTAAATATTCCCATTACTTTTTTCTCTTTTGATGAACAAAGTGGTCTAGATGGAATAAAGACTAGATTAGAAGCTTTCTATGATTTATTAAATTTTAAGAGGGAGGGATAATGATGACTGGTTACTTAGGTATTGATATTGGTTCTATTTCTACCAAAGGAGTGGTAATTGATGACGATAACAATATAGTAGCTAGTAGTTATTTATGGACCGAAGGAGATCCAGTTAAAGCAGTTAAGAAGGTTTTAAAAGAGTTAGAAAAGAATTGTAAAGATATAAAAATACTAGGGGTTGGAACTACTGGTTCTGCTAGAAAGTTAATTGGTACAATGTTAGAAGCAGTTAGTATTAAAAATGAAATAACCGCTCATGCTATTGGAACTTTATCTAAGTATCCTGATATTAGAACTATTCTAGAAATAGGTGGACAAGATTCTAAGATAATTTTATTAGATAATAAGATAGTTACTGATTATGCTATGAACACCTTATGTGCTGCTGGTACTGGTAGTTTCTTATCTAGTCAAGCTAAAAGATTAGGACTTGATGTTAAAGACTTTGGAACAATCGCTCTTACAAGTAAGAATCCAACTAGTATTGCAGCAAGGTGTACTGTTTTTGCCGAAAGTGACTTAGTTCACAAATTACAAATGGGTTATCAAAAGAATGATATAATCGCTGGTCTTTGTTACAGCGTAGCAAGTAATTATTTAAATAATGTAGCAAAGGGTAAAAAAATAGAAGGTCCTATTATCTTCCAAGGTGGAGTTAGTAAAAATATTGGCGTAAAGAAAGCTTTTGAAGATTTATTAAAGGAAGATATAATTGTCGATGATAATGGACACTTAATGGGAGCTCTAGGTAGTGCTATTCTAGCTAAGAAAAGTGGTATAAAGAAGAAGTTCAATTTTAAAATACGTGATGCTAAATTTGAGACTAGCGGTGTAACTTGTAAAGGATGTCCTAATCATTGTGAAATTATCATTGTTAAAAAGAATGGTAAAATACTAGATACTTGGGGAAACCGTTGTCCAAAAGGTGCTCTAACAGTAAAAGAATAACCGAAAAATCAGTTATTCTTTTTAATTTCTACTAATTATTAAATCCTATAATTTTATTCTTGATACAAATGAATATGTATCACCAGATAATTTAAAAGTATATTCATAATTTTCTGTAGAAGTTATTTTTCCAGCCCCATCATCATTTTCTGAAAAATCTGCTTTCTCAGTTATTACAATAGTATCGCCTGTTCTAACTGCTTTAGTAACTTCTCCATGATAGAAACTACCAGTAGCTCCACCACCTTCAGTTAAATAATCTACATAACCATTAACACTTGCATCATAGACATAATATTCTGTTATATAGGGTCCTACACGCATAGGTTCACTCTTGTTTAGAGTATCACTACTACCAAATAATTCTTTATAAGTCTGTTCTACTCTTTCATATGGAATAAAACCAGTAGAACTACTTTCTTGTAATGTGTAATTACTATCATTTAAACTGATAGTTTTTTTAATATTTGTTGCATCTTGAATAATAGAAAAATCAGACTTTTTTAAGTTATGATAAACTAAAGCCAACTTACTAGATTCATCAGCACTACTTACTTGATAATTATTAGAATTATTATAAAACCAATATTTATAAAAAGTATCTCCAGTTAGTACTACTTTATTATATAAACCTTGTACTAAACTACTATTAATATCTAATGTTTCATCTTTAGTAGTTGATGTCTTTTTACTACCAGAATCAACGTTTTTCTTATCACTAGTTACTGTTTCATTCTTATTAGTAACCTTGCCAAAACTTGTATAGCCTATATAACCAAGTAATAAAACAATTACTACTATAAGAACTATAACAATTCCATTATTTTTCTTTTCCATAATTTCCATCTCCTAATTTAATAATAAATTATAATTAAAAAAAAAGCAATTATAATTTATATAATAATTGTCCTTCAGTGTAAACTATTGATTAAAATATTCATCAAAAGTTAATCTTCTATCAACTATAGTACCATCATCTTTAATTTCAATTATTCTATTACATACCGTCTGATTAAGTTCATGGTCACGAGAGGTCAAAATTAACTCTCCTTCAAAGTTTTCTAATCCTTTATTTAGTGAGGTAATACTTTCTAGATCTAAATGGTTAGTTGGTTCATCTAATATTAAGAAGTTTGGTTCTTCTAACATCATTTTACTAAGCATACATCTTGCTTTTTCCCCACCTGATAAGACATTTACTTTTTTAAATACATCTTCTTTAGAGAACAACATTCTTCCTAAGAAACCTCTTAATTCAGTATCATCGTCCACTTTTTTATATTGTTTAATCCAGTCAAGGATACTTTCATCTTTTTCAAAATAAGAACTATTATCCTGTGGAAGATAAGCGGGAGAAATAGTCTTTCCAAACAGAACTTGTCCTTTATCAAATTTTTCTTTTCCTGCTAGAATATTAAATAGTGTTGTCTTTGCCAAATCATTATTAGAAACAATAGCTATCTTATCACCTTTTAACACAGTAAATGATACTTTATTTAAGACTTTTACCCCATCTACTTCTTTAATTAAGTTTTCTACTTTTAATATTTCTTTACCTACTTGTTTAGTTATCTTAAATTCAATAAATGGATACTTTCTAGAAGATGGTACAATCTCGTCTAATTCAATTTTCTCTAGCATCTTTTTTCTTGATGTTGCTTGTTTGCTCTTAGAAGCATTAGCAGAAAATCTAGCAATAAAGTCTTGTAATTCTTTAATCTTTTCTTCTTTTTTCTTATTAGATTCTTTCATTTGTTTAAGAGCTAATTCACTTGATTGATACCAAAAGTCATAGTTACCAATATACATTTTCATCTTACCAAAATCAATATCAACAATATGCGTACATACTTTATTTAGGAAATATCTATCGTGACTGACTACTATTACAGTATTAGGAAAGTTTATTAAGAATTCTTCTAACCAGTTAATAGCATCTAAATCTAAACTGTTAGTAGGCTCATCTAATAATAAGATATCAGGATTTCCAAAAAGAGCGGAAGCAAGTAGTACTTTTACTCTTAATTTAACTGGTATCTCACTCATTTTTTTATCATAGTATTCATCTTTTATACCCAAATTATTTAGTAAAATAGCAGCATCATTTTCAGCATTCCAACCATCCATATCTAAAAATTCAGCTTCTAAGTCAGCTAAACGATAGCCATCTTCTTCTGTAAACTCCGTATGAGAATATAATTCTTCTTTTTCTTTCATTATTTTATATAGTTTATCATTTCCCATAATAACTACATCTAAAACACGCATATCATCAAACTGATAGTGATCTTGTTTTAAAACAGATATTCTTTCATTTTTTCCAGTAGTAATATCTCCAGTAGTAGTTTCTAATTCACCTGTTAATAATTTTAGAAAAGTACTTTTCCCTGCTCCATTAGCACCAATCAAACCATAACAAGCTCCATCTACAAATTTTAAGTTAACATTTTCAAATAAAGTTCTTTTTCCAAATCTTAAACTAACATTATTTACTTGTAACATACTTTTTCCTCCCAAACTTTCTTAATTTTACTATATATTTAAAGAAAAAGCAAAATATTATTAACTAGTACGAGAAAAGTACAAATTTTTATTAATAATTGTTATAGTCATCATTCTATGATAAAATGAATACAGATGAAGGAAACTTC
>CAVLCG010000071.1:0-7041 GCA_963661445.1 bacterium
ATATTTCTTTTGCTAAACAACTTGCTCTATCTGTTGTACTTCCTCCACTTGTCGCATATCCATAATCACTTGGATACATTAATCCTACTTTTCCAGTCCAATTGGTACTTCTTCCACTATATACCGTTGTTCCTCTTTCTCTTGTGTAAAACATTGTCGCCGTTACATCATCATATGTACTGCTTCCTCCTAAGTACCATTTGGCATCTCCTATCATTCCTTTGGCTTTATCAGTCAACCCTGTTGTTGTAAAATCTACATTTGATGCTGTACTATAATTATAGTATGTTCCTGTGGTTCTATTATAATATGCTCCACTATTTAATAAGGTATTTAACTGAGCAGTTGACCATTCATTCGTATAAGTTCCTGCTGATGTATAATCCCATGAATAATTCCCTATTGATTCATTTCTAATTATCTTTAGTCTTTTTTCTACTTTTCCTGTTCCATCATCGGTATCAAATACTCCGATTATTCGCCATAACTCATCATTAAATTTTACATAGTTATTAGGGTCAGCTCCTATATAACGATAATCTGTTAGAGCTGTTGTTTGCTCTGTAGCTTCATGTGAGAAGGTCCACATTTCTTTCTTCTGATCATCTGTGGCTGTATTATAATCTAAGTCTTCAGCATTTGCTTTATCCATTATTAGTTTAGTAGCAAGTTGATGAGCACCTTCTTGAATAGCATCTACTACTATTTTTCCATGATAATGTTTTCCTAAGGCCTCATTAGTAGCATCTTCTTTTATCCATAGTTTTAAAGTGAAAGTCTTAGACTCCCCTGCTTTTAAGCTTCCAGATATTATTATTGAATCTATTGAATCACTTAATAAATTTATATTAGTACCATCTATGTTATATTTTATAAAACCCTTATCTAGTTGTTTATCATTACAATTATCCTGGGTAATCATATCGGTATCGTCTTGAAGTGATACAGTATATTCTGCTGTTAAACTTCCCGTATTTGTAATTGTAAAAGTATTACCAGTTTGGGCAAGTCCATCACTATCTGATGTTGGTAAGGCACCCTCTAATCCGATAGTAGATGATGAGTTAGCATCAAAGCTGATATTTAAAGTTCCTGATTTAACAACATTATATTCAGCTGATTTTGATGATACTGTAAACATGGCAAATGTGCTACCAATTGATAATAAAGTTACTCCAAAGATAGATAGTAAGGTAAGCATCAATTGTCTTTTTCCCATTTTAGTAAGGGCTATTTCACGGTAATCACTATTTCTTACTCTAGTTTGCTCTTTAAATTCTTTTCTTTTTTTTCTATATTTGAATTCTGCCAATTTTATCACCTATCTTTTTAATCTAGTTAAAGTATAGCAAATTTTTTTAATTTATACTAGTACTTTTTAAAAGAAAAAACAGTCATTTTATTTAGACTGCTTCATCTCTTTCATTGCTTCTTTTCGTGAAAAACTTTGTTTTCCTCTCTTGTCTAGTCCTAAAGCTTTTACTAAAATTGTATCTCCAACACTTACCACATCTTCACACTTATTGACACGTGTTGTATCTAATTGTGAGATATGAACAAACCCTTCACAACCTGGCCATAATTCAATAACACAGCCAAATTCTTCTACCTTTAGTACTTTAACAGAGTAAATCTTTCCTTGTTCAACTTCACGAGCAACATTTACAATCATCTCTTTAGTTTTATCAATTACTTCTTTATCTGTATGATAAATAATTACTCTACCATCATCTTCTAAATCAACTTTAACTGCTCCGATACTATTTACATCATTAACATGACTTGCTTCACAGATAATCTTAGTAATCATTTCTCCACCTTTACCGATAACGTCTCTTATCTTATTAGGAGAAATATAAAATACTTCTGTCTTAGGAGCATATTTAGATACTTCTTTTCTTGGTTCTTTAATAGTATCTGTTATAACCCCTAGAATTTGATGTCTTGCTTTTTTAGCTTGGGCTAGTGCCTGTTTTAAAATATCTTTAGTAACTCCTTTAATCTTTATATCCATTTGTAAGGCACAAATACCTTCTTCGGTTCCTGCTACTTTAAAGTCCATATCTCCTAAATGATCTTCCATACCAGCGATATCTGTTAGAATAATATAATCATCATCATGAGTGATTAATCCCATAGCAATACCAGCAACTGGTGCTTTAATAGGAACGCCGGCAGCCATTAGGCTCATACATCCAGCACAAATAGAAGCTTGTGAACTACTTCCATTACTTTCTAGTATTTCGGATACTACTCTTATGGTATAAGGAAATTCTTCTTCACTAGGAATAACTTGTAATAATGCTCGCTCACCAAGTGCTCCATGTCCAATCTCACGTCTACCTGGTGCTCCATATCTTCCTGTTTCTCCAACAGAAAACTGTGGAAAGTTATAGTGTAACATAAATCTTTTTTCATCTTCTAAAGATAGGCCATCTAAGATTTGATGTTCTCCTAAAGCTCCTAGAGTAGTTACTGATAAACTTTGGGTTTCTCCTCTTGTAAATAAGGCAGAGCCATGTGTTCTTGGTAATAAATCAATAGATGCACTAAGTGGTCTTATCTCATCAAAACGTCTACCATCACTTCTTAATTTTTCTTTAACTATTATCTTTCTAAACAAGTTATATTCTGTATCACTAATTATTTTACTTACTTTATATAATAAGATATCAAGTTCTTCTAAATCTTTATTTTCTTCCTTATATTTAGCTAAAATATTCTCTTTAATTTCATCTAATCTTTGATATCTTTCTTGTTTAGCTTTTATTCTTAAAGCTTCATCTATATCTTTAGAACAAAGACTTTCTACCTCACTTCTTAACTCATCTTCGATTTCAATTTTTTCATATTCCATTTTTTTAATATCATAATTACTTAAAATATCTAATTGGAACTTACAAAGCTTCTTTATCTCTTCATGAGCTAACATTAAAGCCTCTAGCATAGTATCTTCATCTAACTCTTTACTACCAGCTTCTACCATTGTAATAGCATCAATTGTACCGGCTACTGTAAGGTCTAATTTGCTATTTGCTAATTCTTCTTGAGTTGGATTAACTACAAACTTATTGTTTATATAACCAATCTTTACCCCTGCTACTGGTCCTAAAAAAGGAGCACCTGTTAACATAGTAGCAAGACTTGATCCAAACATAGCAGTAAGTTCTGGTGAACAATCTTGATCTACTGATAAAACTGTATTAATGATTTGTACTTCATGTTTAAAATCTTCCTTAAATAAAGGACGCATTGGTCTATCAATCATTCTAGCAGCAAGGGTTGCCGCATCAGTTGGTCTTCCTTCTCTTTTAATAAAGCCCCCAGGAATCTTTCCTACTGAATAAAGTTTTTCTTGATAGTTAACGGTTAAAGGGAAAAAGTCACTTAATAAGTTAGCTGTTTTTCCTACTACTACTGCTGTAAGTATTACGGTATCATTATAACGAACTAAAACAGAACCAGTTGCTTGTTTAGCAAGTTCTCCTTGTTCTACTACAATTTTTCTACCATGAAAATCAAGTTCAAATACTTTCTTCATACATACCTCTTTTCTATCTATAGAAAAAGAAACACTATTATTAGTGTTACTTTCTAAGTCCTAATTTTTTAACAACTTCACGATACTTTGCTACATCAGTCTTAGCTAAATACTTAAGTAGACTACGACGTTGTCCAACTTTCATTAAAAGACCACGATTTGAATGATAATCATGTTTATGTTCTTTTAAATGAGCTGTTAACTTTTCTATTTCTTTTGTTAAAATAGCGATTTGTACTTCAGTTGAACCAGTATCTTTTTCATCTCTTGCAAATTCTTTGATGATTTGTTGTTTTTCCATCTTTGTTAAAGCCATTACTAACACTTCCTTTCTTTAATAAATCCACCATATTCTAATAAAAAGTAGTAGGAAGAACTGCTTAATATGAGAACAGGTAACTGTACATACTATACTATAGAAATAGCTTTTTGTCAAAAGAATATTGTCAATTTTTTAAAAGACTATCTTCATCTAATAGAAAGCCATATATTCCTATAATAAATAATTTTTAATATCTGTTTTTTTTAACTTATTAAAATTTTCCCTATAATAATTCTAAATATTTTCTTAACATTACTATTTCTAACTTTGTTATTAATTTAACAAAATCTGTGTAATCACCAGTTGTATGTGCCTTATCTAATGTTTCATAATATTCTAACCTATCTTCTTTTTTTATTATTACTGGATTATATCCATGATTCATTAAATCCAAATTCATAAGTAACCTTGAGGTTCTGCCATTACCATCTATGAATGGATGAATCTTAACTAGTTCACCGTGTAATAAAGTGGCCTGAATAATCGGATGAAAATTATTCCAATTTTCATAATTTAAAATTAATTTTTCCATTAACTCTGGAACTTTCAAATAATCTGGTGAAATATGGATAGCACCTTTTATAGTAACATTTTCTCTTCTATATCTTCCTGCATTTTCATCATCGATGTCTTTTAAAACTAATTGATGAATACTTTTGATGTTCCACTCGGTAATAGGATTATTTTCTTTCACCAAATCATTTAAATATAAAATAGCCTTTTCATGATTTATAGCCTCTAAATGTTCCTTTATTGATTTCCCACCAACTGTAATTCCTTCTAATACAACTTGTGTTTCTCTAAGTGTCAAAGTGTTTCCCTCTATGCCATTGCTGTTATATGTCCATTCAAGATTAACAGATTCTTCTAAAGATCTTAAAGTCTCCTTGGGGATTGGCTTTTTACTATCAAGTTCCTTTTTTAACTTATCCACCTCATTAAAATAGTTGTCTTCTAAATCTATAATAAAATCTAGGTTATCAGCTTTAATAGCTCGTTTATCCACCGGTTTTATAGCATCAATAGGAATATTCCAGCTATTACCATTTTTTAAAGTGCCATCAATTCGCCCCTCTTGTAATAGTTGTCTGATTCTTCTTTCACTTATATTCCATTTTTTTGCAGCATCTTTAGTAGTCATAAATTCCATATTTTTTCACCTCTATGTAATATTATACCGTTATCGGTAGTTTCAGTCAAAGAATATTGTCAATTTTTTAAAAGACTATCTTCATCTAATAGAAAGTCATATATTCCCATAATAACTATCCCTTGTTCGTTTTGATATTTAACAATGTCATCTTTAACAATAATAATTTTTTTAAAGAAATCATTTACATTAGCTAATGGTCTTATTTCTTGATTCTTTTTCTCTTCTGTATCTAGGTTTAATGATGACTGAACATAATACTTTTCACTTCCCTTATTAGCAATAAAATCTATTTCTAACTTAGCGGTTGAAGAATTAGTTCTAACATCTACTACACCAACATCAACAGAAAAGCCACGTCTTTTTAATTCAAGATATATTACATTTTCCATAATATGATTTTCTTCTATTTGTCTAAAATTCAGGAATGAGTTTCTTATTCCCATATCAGTAAAATAATATTTTTGTGGTGTTTCAATATATTTTTTTCCTTTTACATTATATCTCATAGCTTTTTCTATAATGAAACTATCTTCTAAATAAGATAAATAATTATATATAGTCTTATTAGTCATTGTTGATTTTGAATCAAAACTCTTAAAAGAATTAGCTAGTTTTAAAGGATTAGTTAATGACCCTATTGAAGAAGAAATCATTTCTATAAGTTTTTTTAATTCTTCTTTATTTTTAATATTATTTTTTTCTACAACATCATTTATATAAACATTATTTTTCTGAATATTTAGATAATCAACTTTCTCCTCGACTGTATTTTGCAACAAAACAAGCGGTAATCCTCCATAAGTAATATACTCCTTCCAAGCTTCACCCTTATCTCTCTTATTATTAAATGAGTAAAACTCTTTAAAAGAAAGTGGGTAAACCTTTATCTCATCTTTTCTTCCCCTAAATTCAGTTATAATATCACTTGATAAAAATTTTGAATTACTTCCAGTAACATACACATCTAAGTTTTTTTTGCGTAGAAAACTATTAAGAACGCTTTCAAAATCTTCACACTTTTGAACCTCATCTATTATAATGTAATACATATCGTCATCGACTACTTTATTCATAATATAGTTATATAATTCTTGAGGATTACGATATTTCTTATTCTCTATAGAATCAAGTTCCATTTTAATAATATGATCTTTTTTTATTCCATCGCTAATTAAATAGTCTTTAAATATAGGATCTAGTAAGTAAGATTTACCACAGCGTCTTATCCCCGTAACAATTTTAATTAAACCGTTATATCTTTTACTAATTAATTTTTTTAAATAATAATTTCTTTCAATTTCCATAGTATCCTCCATTACTAATTTTTTACACTTGTGTAACTTTTTAGTAATGATAAACTGTTATTTACAAAAAAATATTATCATTTTTATGATAACATTCTTATTTTAAAATTATTTTCCACAACATTCTTAAAATGTTTATTATTTTCAGTATATGTAATGACTTTTAGCAATACCCTAAACTGTAATTAATTCTTTTTCCAATAATTCAATAACTAAATTAATAGAAATCATAACATCATCATACTCTATATTTTCTACATAGGATTTCTTACTTTTATAGTTTTTAAAATTTTGTCGCTGTTTCCTAGATTATTAGGGGTAAAGTATTCACAAACTTAGAAAAAAGATGTACAATGTAGGTGTTGAAGATAAATATAGAAAGCAAATATCTCTAATTAGCCAGTCACTCTATATTTATCTTCAACAAATAAATATTTGGCTGGCTAATTAGAGATATTTTTTTGAGAAAAAAATGGAAAATATTATTGATATATATAACTTGTTACCTGAAGAGATTAATGAAGTTATAAGAAAATTAACTGATGCATTAGACATTGTTAAATGTAGAAAGAATACTAATTCTAAATTTGTTGATAAGGAAAAGAAAGAAATCACTTGTCCTTGTTGCCGTTCAAAAAAAATTACGCTGTTTCCTAGATTATTAGGGGTAAAGTATTCACAAACTTAGAAAAAAGATGTACAATGTAGGTGTTGAAGATAA
>CAVLCG010000072.1:0-6857 GCA_963661445.1 bacterium
AATGTTTGAAGGTTTAAAAATATATATGCAGGACTTAACTTAAAATAAAATTCAGCGAAAAATAATAGGGTGGCGACCATCCGATACTGGTCTGTGGAGAACTAATTTAGTTCGGTGAAGCAGAAAAGCCATACCGTGAGGTAAGGTTGCTGAAAACTTGTTTTCAGTTTTGTTCTGTTATCATATAAGGGAATAACTAAGGGAATAACAGATTATTAAGGAGCGATTATGTATGGATGAAAAATTTCAGTTCAAGAAGAAGTTTGGTCAAAACTTTTTAAAAAATGAAAGAGTTTTAACTAGAATAGTAGACGTAGCAGATATTAAAGATGAATCTTTAACTATAGAAGTAGGACCAGGTTCAGGTGCTTTAACTAAATACTTAAAGGAAAAAGGACAAGTATTGTGCTATGAAATAGATAAAACCTTAGAAGATATTTTAATGAGAAACTTTGGAGAAGCTAGTAATGTATCAATATATTTTGGAGACTTTTTAAAACAAGATATTAAAGAAGATTTAAAAGACTTTACCTATAAACACTTATACTTTGTAAGTAATGTACCTTATTATATAACTACTCCAATCCTATTTAAATTAATTAATTCAGACCTTTATTTTGATAAAATTGTTATGATGGTACAAAAAGAGGTAGGAGAGAGATTCACATCCCCCGTAGGTAAGAAGGAGTATGGTGCCTTAACAGTATTATTAAGATATTACTTTGAGACGAAAAAAGAATTCTTAGTTAGTAGAGAAGAATTTGTTCCTAAACCAAATGTAGATAGTGTAGTAGTATCATTTAAACCAAGGAAAGATAAAGAAGACTTAATAAATGAAGAATTCTTTCAACAATTAGTACATGATAGTTTTCAGTTTAAAAGAAAAACATTAAGAAATAACTTGAAAAAGTATGATTTAAATATAGTTAGTAAAGTCTTAGAAAAATATAATCTAGACTTAAATGTTAGAGCTGAACAGTTAGAATATAATATCTTTGTTGATTTAACTAATAATCTTTATAAATAAAATTAAAACCTGTTGCATAAACTTAACTGGGTGATTACATGAATTTTAAACTAGGTGAATATGTTACCAGGGAATCATATAATAATGACTTAGTCTTTCAAATAATAGATATAGAAGATGATATAGCATATTTACGTGGAGTAGATGTTAGGCTTTATGCTGATAGTGAACTAGATGATTTAAATAAAGTAACCATAAAAAAAGAAACTGATAGAACAGACATTGAAAAAGTAGAAAGCTTAATCTCACTAGATAGAAATGAATACTTTTATCTTCCGGGTAAAATAGTTCAATTTGATTCTGATAAATTTTATTTAGATAGATGTATTAAATTTTATAAAGATATGCATCTAGAAGCGTATGGTATAAAAGTAAAAGAAAATGAAATAGAAGAGGTAATAACAGAAACACTAGAAAAATATAAACCAGATATAGTAGTAATAACTGGGCATGACTTTTTAAAGAAACATGCTAAAGATAAAACTAAGATAGAGAACTATCAAAACTCTGAAAATTTTGTAAATGCTATTAAAAAAGCTAGAATTTATGAGAAAAATCAGGATAAATTAATAATTATCTCTGGAGCATGTCAATCAAACTATGAAGAACTAATAAAAGCTGGTAGTAATTTTGCATCAAGTCCTAAAAGAATTAATATACATGCTCTAGATCCTGCTATTATAGCCTCTTGTGTTGCCTTATCTCCTGTAAATAAAGAAATAGATTTAATATCATTAATAGATAAAACACATTATGGTAGTGCTGGAATGGGTGGAATAATCACTAATGGCACGATGTATGTGGGGTATCCAAGATGAACATAGATACAATAAAAGCTAAAGTAAGAGAAAAAGAAGGAGAGACTCTTCACTTTAAAGTTAACGGTAGTCGTAACCAAATAGAAGAATTTAATGGAAAGATAATTAAGCTTTATCCATCTATTTTTATTGTTAGTTTAGTAGGAGATAATGACACGATTAAGTCCTTTAGCTATAGTGATTTGATAACGGAAAGTGTAGAAATTATCAGTTGACGTATAACCTGTAAAATGCTTATAAACTTCTTGCAATTAGAAAAGAGATAAGATAGAATTAAAGTATAAAGTGTCAGTGCTTTAAAAGGAGGAAAGATTATGGAAATTACATCAGTCACTGTACGAAAAGTTGACAAAGAAGGCTCTCGTATGAGAGGAATTGCATCTGTCTTATTGGATGATAGTTTTGCAGTTCATGATATTCGAATTATTGAAGGAGAAAATGGTTTGTTTATAGCAATGCCAAGTAGAAAAACACCAACTGGTGGATATCGTGATATCGCTCATCCAATCAATCCTGAAGTAAGAGCAATGTTTCAAGATAAAATTCTAGAAGCTTACCAAAATACTTTGGATTCTGAAGAATAGATTTGAGAAGACTTAGTCTTCTTTTTTGTTCTTTTTTTAACTAATTGTTCATACCTTTAACTAAGAAGGTGAATAAATGGAAACTAAAGAATCAATTATAAGCAACTATAATCATAGTATCACTTTAACGGAGAGAAAGAACCTCTTAATAACAGGAGTTAAAAAGATAGAAAACTTTGATAAAGAAGAATTTTTAATAGAAACTACTATGGGCTTTTTAGTGGTGAAAGGTGATGGCTTGGAACTAATAAAACTAGATACCATATCAGGTAATGTTTCTATCAAAGGAATTGTAAATGGTTTTACCTATATTGATGATAATTCTAAAAAAGAAAAGGATGGAAGTAGTATCTTTCAAAGATTATTTAAATAATGAATTTAAAACTACAAATAATATCAATTGCTTTTTCCTTCTTTTATGGTATCTTTCTATCATTTCTAATTTCTCTTCAGTATAAATTTTTATTTGAGAGTAAAAAAATTATTAGAATAATTGGTAACTTTATATTTTCACTAGATATGGCACTTATCTACTTTCTTTTTATGAAAAAAATTAATTATGGCGAGATTCATCCCTTATTTTATGTGCTTATTTTTCTAGGATATATATTTTCATATAGAAAAATAAGACTATTTATGTCAAGGAGATTAAAAAGAACATAGTTAATTTGCAAAAAACTTAAAAAAAGTCTATAATATTATCAGGAAAAGTGGGTGATATTATGGCTAAAAAAAAGAAGAAAAAGAAGATGGGACCATTTTTTCTATGTATTTTTTCTCTTGCTATGATAATATTCACAACCTATACTGTTGGAAAGTACTGGGTTACTATCTATAGTAAATATAAAGAAAAGAAAGAATTAACTAAAGAACTTGCTAGTCTAAAAGATAAAGAAAGTGAATTAAAAGCTGATGTAGAAAAATTACAAGATAAAGACTATGTAGCAAGGTATGCAAGAGAAAAGTATTATTATTCGAAAGATGGAGAATATATTCTTAGAATACCTGAAGATAAATAGGTATTCTTTTGTTGAGGTGAAAATATGGATGTAGAATTACTTTATAAAGATGTAAAAATAAAAGATGGGGATGTAATAGTATTTGGATGTAGTTATGGGCCAGACTCTATGGCTTTATTTCATACCCTATTGACTCTTAGAAAGAAGATAGATATAAAACTTATCTGTGCTCATGTAAATCATGGTAAAAGAAAAGAAAGTGAAGAAGAAAAAGTATTATTAGAGGAATACTGTAAGAAGCATAATGTTACTTTTGAGTATATGAAAATTAAAAACTATGGAGATGACAACTTTCATAATGAAGCTAGAAATATAAGATATAACTTCTTTGAAGAGGTAGTTAATAAATATCAAGCTAAATACTTAATGACCGCTCATCATGCTGATGACTTAATGGAAACAATTCTTATGCGAATAGTAAGAGGTTCTAATATCTACGGATATTCTGGCTTTAAAAAGATAGTAGATATGAATACTTATACTATCTATAGACCATTCTTTGCTATTACTAAGTCTAAACTTTTAGACTATGATCATAAGTATAAAATACCTTATGCTATAGATGCTTCTAATAACAGTTCTGTCTATACAAGAAATCGTTATCGTAAAGAAGTATTACCATTTTTAAAGAAAGAAGATAGTAAAGTAGAACAGAAATTTATTAAGTTTCATCAAACACTAGATGAGGTTTCTTCTTATCTTCATAAAGAGGTAGAAAAAGCCTTGACCAAAGTAGTAAGTCATGATAAATTATTAATCGAACCATTTAATGATTTAGATACAATTATTCAAAAGTTAGTCCTAGAAGAGATACTAAAAAGATTTTATCAAGATGATTTAGTCCTAATATCAGATAAACATTTAGATGCTATCTTTAAAATAATATCTTCTAAAAGAGCTAATGTTAAATTAAACTTTCCTAATGATGTAGTTATTAGAAAGAGTTATAATACTATAGAATTTGAAAGAAATACAGAAATAATAGATTCTTATGAAATAGAATTATCTAATTATGCTAAGTTACCTAATGGCCATGTTCTAAGACTAGTAGAAGAAGATAGTGGTAATAGTAATTATATGACTAGATTATCTAGTAAGGAATTAACACTACCTTTAAGAGTTAGAACTAGAGAATATGGTGATACCTTAGTAATTAAAAATGGTGGACATAGAAAATTAAAGAAAATATTTATAGATGAAAAGATACCTTTAAAAGATAGAGATTTATGGCCTGTCGTAGTTGATAGTAAGAATCAAATAGTCTTTTTACCAGGTATTAAAAAAACCAAATATGATAAGAAAAAAGATGAATTCTATGATATAATACTGAAATATGAATAGTTAAAGGAGAGATAGTGTATTATGATGCAAAATAAAAAGGTAAAACAAGGATTACTTCCTTATGTATTTTTACTATTAATAATGCTTGGTGTTTTCTATTTTGTTACTATTGCTAATCAAAAGATTAATAACTTAACTTATAGTGAGTTTATGAAAGCTTTAGACTCTAGTGAAGTAACTGAACTTGAAGTAAAACCAAGAGAAAGAGCTAGTATTTATGAAGTAAGTGGAAAACTAAAGAATTATGGAAAAAATGAAACATTCTATGTAAGACTTCCATTATCAGAACAAGTAATGAAGAAACTAGTAACTGCTAGTGATAAGTATAATTTTGAATTTACAGCAGTAGCAGATCCAGAATCTAATTCTGTAATAATCTTTATTGCTAATTATTTACCAATGATATTAATTCTTGTAGTTGGTTTCTGGTTTATTAATAAGCAGATGGGTGGAAAGAATGGCTCATTTGATTTTGGTAAGAGTAAAGCTAAACTATCAAGTGATAAGAATAAGGTAACATTTAAAGATGTAGCCGGATTAAAAGAAGAAAAAGAAGAAGTTAAAGAATTAATTGATTTCTTAAAGAATCCTAAGAAGTTCCAAAAATTAGGAGCAAGAATACCTAAAGGTGTCTTATTATACGGTCCTCCAGGAACAGGTAAAACTTTACTTGCAAGAGCAGTAGCAGGAGAAGCAAATGTACCATTTTACTATATAAGTGGTTCTGACTTTGTTGAATTATTTGTTGGTGTTGGTGCTAGTCGTGTTCGAGATATGTTCCAACAAGCTAAGAGAACTGCCCCTTGTCTAATATTTATTGATGAAATAGATGCTGTAGGACGTCAACGTGGTAGTGGTATTGGTGGAGGCCATGATGAGAGAGAACAAACATTAAACCAATTACTAACTGAAATGGATGGTTTTGGTGAAAATGAAGGTATTATCATTATAGCAGCTACTAATAGACCAGATGTCTTAGACCCAGCTTTACTTAGACCAGGAAGATTTGATAGACAAGTTACTGTTAATCTACCAGATGTTAAAGGAAGAGAAGAAATACTTAAAGTTCATGCTAGAAATAAAGTATTAGCTGATGGTGTTAATATAGAAGCACTTGCTAAGAGAACCCCAGGATATTCTGGTGCTGACTTAGAAAACCTATTAAATGAAGCTGCTCTTCTTGCTGTTAGAAGAAATAAAGAAGCAATTACTATGAGTGAAATAGATGAAGCTAGTGATAGAGTTCTAATGGGACCTGCTAAGTCTAGTAAAACACGTAGTGAAAATGACCGTAAACTAGTTGCATACCATGAATCAGGTCATGCTGTAGTAGGAATTAAACTAAAAGGAGCTAACAATGTTCAAAAAGTAACAATTATTCCTCGTGGTTCTGCTGGTGGTTATAATATGATGATTCCTAGTGAAGAAAAGATTTGCTCTACTAAGACTGATTTATTAGAACAAATTACTGGTCTACTTGCTGGGCGTGTTGCTGAAGAAGTAGTATTCGGTGAGGTTACAACTGGAGCAGAAAATGACTTCTCAAAAGCTACAAAAATAGCAAGAGCTATGGTTACTGAATATGGAATGAGTGATTTAGGACCTATGCAATTAGAACAACAAGAAGGTAGTGTCTTCTTAGGAAGAGATTATAATAAATCAAGAAACTTTTCTAATGAAGTAGCTCATGAAATTGATACAGAAATGAGAAAAATAATTGATGAATGTTATAAGAAAGCTACTAAGATTATTAAAGATAATAGAGATTTATTAGAACTATTAGCAACTACTTTACTAGAGTATGAAACATTAACAAAAGAACAAATTGATTACTTAGTTGAAAATGGAAAAATGCCTAGTGAAGAAGAAGAAACAACTTATGAAAAAATGAGTTTAACTAAATTAAAAGAAATAGCTAAAGAAAAAGGAATTAAAGGCTATACTAAGATGGATAAGGAAGAAATAATAAAAGAACTTGAAAAATAGTTCTTTTATTATATATAAGGAAAGTGCGTTTAAATTATTGCTGAAAGAAAAGTATGTTTATGAAAATTAAACCCACCACAAA
>CAVLCG010000073.1:0-6798 GCA_963661445.1 bacterium
TTAACTACTATTAATGTTAGTGACAAATGGGTAATTGGTTCATCTACTACCATAAGAGATATGTTTTCGTATTGTGGAACAGACCATGTAACTTATGTTTAATAAGAATTAGTCTAGTAATAGACTTTTTTCTTTAGAAAATTTAAGAAAAATAAAAAAAATAATTGACAAGGGGTAAAATATTATTGTAAACTTTACTAGAAAACGTTGATGAAGAGAAGTAGTAATACTTGACTTATAAGAGAGACTGTGGTTGGTGAAAACAGTTAAGAAGAGTATTAACGAATAACACTTCGGAGTGCTTAAAGAATAAAGTAGACTAAGCCGGGTAGACTCCCGTTAACAAGATAAGCGATTATCATACTTGATAATAAATTGGGTGGTACCGCGGGTAAAAGACTCGTCCCTTAACTGGGATTAGAGTCTTTTTCGTTTTCTAAAGAAAGGACTGATAAATGTGATAACTAAAGAGATGTTAAAAGACTATGCTAGAAAGTTAATGTTTGACATGAATGATAATGAGTATGAAACATTAGAAGATGAGTTTAAAATTATTCTTAAACAAATGGAACTTATTGAAAATATTCCTAATATAAAAGATGTTGAACCATTATTTTATCCATATGTCTCATATGAAGCGAAGCTTAGATGTGACGAGATTAATGAAATGGAGATGCTTTCTGTTAATGAAGTATTAGAAAATACAGAACATCAAGTAAGAGATCAAGTAAAAGTACCAAGGGTGGTGGAAGCTGATGAATTATAGAAAAAGTTTAATTAGTGATTTAAGAGAAAATTTAGATAATGGCAGTGTTAGTAGTGAAGAGTTATTTAATGAATCTGTTAGTCTTGCTAAGAAGTATCAAGAACCTTATAACTGTTTTGTAACTATCTGTGATAAGTTTAAGATGAAGAAAAGAACCACTCCGCTAGCAGGTATACCTTATGCTTTAAAAGATAATATTTCAACTAGTAATATTTTAACAACCGCTTCTAGTAATATTCTAAAGAACTATGTACCAGTCTATGATGCGACTGTTTATAAGAAACTGAAAAATGCCGGAGCAGTATTAGTTGGAAAAACCGTTCTAGATGAACTTGCTATGGGGGGAACTGGAACAACTGGACATACTGGAATAGTTAGAAATCCTTATGATAAGACAAGAGAGATTGGTGGTTCTAGTGCCGGAAGTGCTGCTGCAGTTGCTCTTGGAATTGTACCATTTGCTCTTGGAAGTGACACTGGTGACTCTATTAGAAAACCAGCTGCTTTTGGAGGAGTGGTTGGCTATAAACCAACTTATGGATTAGTATCTCGTTATGGTTTATTTGCTTTTGCCTCAAGTCTTGATCATGTTGGTTGTTTTGCAAGAAGTGTTAAAGACGTTGCTTTAGTTACTAATACTATTAAAGGATATGATTCCCACGATATGACTACTTATCAGGATGATAGTGATTTACTAGATGGTATCGATGAACCATTAGCAGGTAAAAAGTTATTCTATATCAAAGAAATAGTAGATAGAAGTTTATATGATCAAAATGATGACGAACTAATGCAAGTATTAGATAACTTTTACTCACTACTTGAAAGATTAAAAACTAGGGGAGCAGAAATAACAGAAGTATCCATTGATAAATCATTACTAGAAGCGATATATCCCACTTATATGACAATATCCTGTGCCGAAGCGACTAGTAATAACTCTAACCTAACAGGAATTGCTTTTGGAAACAGAGTAGCTGAAGATGATGTTAATAGTTTAATAACTGCTACTAGAACAGAGGGCTTCTCAGAACTTATTAAAAGACGTTTTGTCTTAGGTAGTTATATTTTACAAAAAGAAAATCAAGAGAAACTTTATCTAAATGCTTGTAGAGTTAGAAGATTATTAGTAGATAAATTAACTAGTCTCTTTAAAGAATATGATAGTTTAATCTTACCTTGTAGTGGTGGACCAGCTCCTAAGTTTGATGATGATAGTGACAAGTTAAGTGATAAATATTTATTATTAGAAAACCATATGGCTTTAGGTAACTTTGGTGGCTTCCCATCAATTACTATTCCCTCCGGTTTTGCAAATAACTGTCCAATCGGTATTAACCTTACTAGTGGAATAAAAGAAGATAAGAAAGTATTAAACATTGCTAATGAGATAGAAATGTTAACCGGTCTTAAAGGCCAAATAGGAGGTGAAGAGTAATGTATGATGTAGTTATTGGCTTAGAGGTACACTGTGAATTAGATACTTTATCTAAAAACTTTTCAAGTAGTGAAAATAGTTATACTAAGATTCCTAATATTCATGTTTCACCAGTAGATTTAGGACTTCCTGGAATACTTCCAGTAGTAAATGAAAAAGCTTGCTATAATGCTTTAAGAACAGCCATGGCTCTTCACTGTGAGAATCCTGATGAGATAATGTTTGATCGTAAGAACTATTTCTATCCAGATCTTCCTAAAGGTTACCAAATAACTCAAGTTACTAAACCAATGGGAAGAAATGGCTACTTAGATATATTAGTAGATGGTAATATCAAAAGAGTCTTAATTCATCAGTTACATCTAGAAGAAGATACAGCTAGTCTAGAACATGATAAAAACTATTCCTTAATAGATTATAACCGTAGTGGTGTACCACTGATGGAAATAGTAACAGAACCATGTCTTACCAGTGCCCTTGAAGCAGTAACCTTTCTGGAAGACTTAAGAGATGTCTTCTTATACCTAGGTGTTAGTGAAGCAAAGACTGATAAAGGACAAATGAGATGTGATGTCAATATCTCTTTAAAAGAAAAAGGTAGTGATAAGCTTGGTACTAAAGTAGAAATGAAAAATATAAACTCCTTCACTAGTGTCAAAGAAGCGATTGAATATGAAATAAAAAGACAAAGTGAAGCCTTAGCTAAAGGTGAAAAAATAATTCAAGAGACAAGACGAATTGATGAGATGGGAAAGACTCACTCTATGCGTGAAAAAGTGGATGCTATTGATTATAAATACTTTGTAGATGCTAACTTACCACCAGTTAAAATAACTGATACTAAGAAAAAAGAGTTAATGCAATCTATCCCTAAATTAAAACTAGATAGAATTTTAACCTATCAAAAAGAGTTAGGACTAGACTATTATGATGCAGCTATTATTGCTAAAGAAAGAGACCTAGCAGATTACTTTGAAGAGACTGTAAAAGATGTTAAAGATGTAAGCTTAGCTGTTAATTTTATAACAACTAGTATCTTATCAACTTTAAATAAATTAGAAATTAGTATTGATGAGTTAGTAGTAACCCCTTCTATGCTAAGTAGTTTAATAAACTTAGTAAGTAGTGATAAGTTATCACTTGATCATGCTAAAAAGATACTTTATAAAGCAATAGAATTAAAAACTGATCCTATTAAATTAATAGAGAAAGAAAACTTATCACAAATAAATGATAAAGATGAGTTAATTAAATACATAAAAATAGAATTTGATAAATATCCTAATCAAGTAGAACAATATATAAAATAGGATAATTTATCAGTTATTAATTTCTTTATGGGAAAGGTTATGGCTTCTACTAAAAGACAAGCTAATCCTAATATGACAAGAGAATTAATTAAAGAAGAACTAGAAAGGATGAAGAAAAATGATTAAAAATATATATCGTGACTGCTATGCTGGTAGTCTTAGAGAAAAAGATATTGATAAAGAAGTAAAAGTAGCTGGTTTCATTGAAAACATAAGAGACCATGGTGGAGTAATCTTTGTTGATTTAAGAGATTACTATGGAACACTACAGTTAGTTAGTAATGATGATAAGATGTTTGATAATCTAACAAGAGAGTCATCTGTTACAGTAACAGGAAAGGTTCGTAAAAGAGATGGTGATGACTATAATGATCGAATTGAAACTGGTACTATTGAATTATTAGTTAGTTCTATAAAGATACTTGGTAAGAGTAAGAATGTTTTACCATTTGAAGTTATGACTAGTAAAGATGTATCAGAAGATGTAAGACTAAAGTATCGTTATTTAGATTTAAGAAATCCTAAAGTTAAACAGTCTATTCTATTTAGAAATAAAGTAATTCATTTTTTAAGAAACTTAATGGAAAGTGAAGACTTTGTTGAACTTCAAACGCCAATTTTAACTTCATCTTCTCCAGAAGGAGCAAGGGATTTTCTAGTACCTAGTAGAAAATATAAAGGAAAGTTTTATGCTTTACCACAAGCTCCTCAACAGTTTAAACAACTACTAATGTGTGCTGGTTTTGATAAATACTATCAAATAGCACCATGCTTTAGAGACGAAGATGCTAGAAGTGACCGTGTCTATGGTGAATTTTATCAATTAGACTTTGAAATGGCTTTTGCAGAAGAAGAAGATGTCTTAAGAATGGGGGAGAAAGTCTTCTATGAAACTTTCAAAGAGTTTGCTAAAGATAAAGAGATATCAGAACCACCATTTATTAGATTAACTTATAAAGAAGCGATGGAAAAGTATGGTTCTGATAAACCAGATTTAAGAAACCCTTTAGTTATAATTGATTTAACTGAAGAGTTTGAAGAGACAGAATTTCGTCCTTTTAGAGGCGTTCCTGTTAAAGGTATAAAAGTAGAAAACTTAGCTAGTAAAAGTAACTCTTGGTTTAATGAAGTAGTTGACTATGCTAAAAGTATTGGTATGCCTGGTATCGGTTATCTAAAGGTAAATGAAGATTTATCATTTGCTGGCCCTATTGATAAATTTTTAACTGAAGATGAACGTGAAGCTTTAATAGATAAAGCTGATCTAAAAAAAGACGATGTCCTATTCTTTATAGCAGATCGTAAGAAGTCATTAGAACTAGCTGGTTCTATTAGAATGGAATTAGGTAGAAAACTTGATTTAATGGATCCTAATAAATATATCTTTGCTATCATTCATGATTTTCCAATGTTTGAGTGGGACGAAGAAAATGAATGTTATACTTTCATGCATAATCCATTCAGTATGCCAAAAGATGGGATGAAAGGACTTGATCAAAAAGTAGAAGACATTCTAGCTTATCAATTTGACTTTGTTTGTAATGGTGTAGAACTATCTAGTGGAGCAGTTAGAAACCATGATTTAGAAATCATGAAGAAGGTATTTGCTATAGCAGGTTATGAGGAGGAAGAAATCGAAAAGAGATTTAAAGCTTTATATGAAGCATTCCAATATGGAGCACCACCTCATGCTGGTATGGCTCCTGGACTTGATCGCATTCTAATGATGCTTCTAGATGAAGAATCTATTAGAGAGACAATAGCATTTCCAATGAGTGCCTCAGGAAGCGATATCTTAATGAATGCTCCAAGTGTTGTTACTGAACAACAATTAAGAGAAGTACATATCAAAGTAAGAGATTAACTGTAGATTATTCTATAGTTTTTCTTTTTATAGTTTGACATATTAATTGTATAAAATTTGTTTAAAATTAAAAAAATAGTTGAAGACGTCTCTCTCTTTGTGTTAGAATCTATTTAAAGATAAGGAAGAGGTGATTAACTATGTATATGTCAATCAATATGTCAAGTTTACAAGTAGTTAACATGGGGGGGGGAATTTATATAGTTTAATTACTTCTTTTTATCATGCACTAATAACAGGATAGGATAGTCTTATCTTGTTTTTTAGCGTGAATAAATAGAAGGAGTGAGAAAGAAAAATGAACAACAAAAAACAATTACTACTATCAATTGGCCTCGTTTTAGTACTAGTTTTAATGATAGTAGGAATCAGTTATGCGGCTTTTCAGTTTGTAGGACCTGGTGGTAAAGAAAACTCAATTACAACTGGGGCAATCACGATGAAGTATACAGAGTCTACTAATGTTATTAATATGACAGGAGCCTTACCAACAACGGATGCAACTGGAAAAGTTAGATTAACTGAAGGAGAGTACTTTGATTTTACCTTAGAGGGTACAATTCAAGGTACAGAAAACATCAACTGGGAAATAGCAGTGGAGGATGTAACAACAAGTGATAAGAAGATAGATGGCAAATATATCAAGTTATATTTAACCAGTCTAAGTGATGATGGCACTGAAACGGAAGTAATGGCACCCAAGGTATATAATGCAGATTCTGAATCTAATAGCTATACCGGACGTCCTACTAATATGATGAGCCTAGCCAAAGGTTCAACATCAACAAGTTTCTCTACAAAATATCGTCTTAGAATGTATGTGGACGAAAGCTATAATCCACAAGGAGATAGTGGAGATTTATCATTTAGTATTAAAATAAATGCTTATGGTAAAACAGGAGATAAGATGATAATAGGTAGTAAGCTAAAAGCTTATATGACAGAAGATGATTTTAATAATCAAAATGCACCATCAACTGATTTTCATACTCAAGATTATGCAAAAAAGATAACAAGTATTACAACTAAGAAAAATAATGTAGTACCAACAACAGCAATAGAGAGTTGGGACATATCAGAAGCAGGAAATGGTTCAGTAATGGCATATGTAGAAGATGATGGAACAGGAAATAGTACTTATAAATTAACCATAGGTGGAAAAGATGGAATAATAGCAAATGAGAGTATGGTTTGTTATTTTGCATTCTTTCAAAAAGTAACATCAATGGATTTATCAGCACTTGATACATCACAAGTAACAAATATGAGTTATATGTTTTTTGACTGTAGTATAACAAGTCTAAATGTAAGTAGTTTTGATACCTCAAAAGTAACAGATATGAGTAGCATGTTTGGAGCATGTGATTTAACAAGTTTAGATTTAAGTAACTTTGATACCTCAAAAGTAACAAATATGGGT